>JBAUOX010000143.1:0-4702 GCA_049579985.1 Isosphaeraceae bacterium
GTCCAAACACAGGACAACAGATAAATGAAATCCTCTCTTGATCCGAATTCGCATCTTTATGAGAGATGTCGTAATTCCTTACGCACAAATGCCTTACGAGATTGTTAAACCACCTTCAAAGGGCTGCGACAACTATGGCTACGCCCTGGGCATCATGAAAAAGGACGGCACGAAGCGACTCAACACGAGCGGCAACGAATTCGTGGAAGACCTGGACGAGTGGATCGAAACCCAGACGACCCACGGAAATCGGCAGATCTCGGTCGAGTCAGTCTGCAAGAACTTCACCGGCTTGGGTGGCCCGAACGACAAGAACTACGGCCTCTCTCGCCGGATGATCGACATCTACCTGCTCTGCCTGGTCCGAGAGGGCAAGCTCCGCATCCTGTTGTCAGGCAAAGGGGCGGCGGCCACCGAGTACATCGACTACACCAACATCGCCGATTTGACCTTCAACGCCGCCCTCTTGAACTCGATGACGAAGGTGCAGCGGCTCAAAGCCCCGGAGGGTTGGCCGGTGCTGGCTCCGTATGCCGCCATCCTGCTCGATGACGAGTCGCTCAAGACGATCCAGAACGACGGCGACATCGCCACCGCTCTCGACCGGCTGCGGAGGTGGCGGGAGCAACGCAAGCCCGAGGTCGAGGCGCTCATCGAACGGCTCGATGCGTTGATGGGCGACATCGGACAGCCCAACCCCGTGGCCGACTGCCTCAGCTCGTGGAAGGCGTTTCTGTCGGCCAAGATCGACGACACCGAGGCGATCTCGCACCTGCTCAATGCCCTGGACACGTCGTTCGGCTATAACTGCTACGCCCAGCAGGAAGCCAAGATCACAGAACTGGATGATCTGGCGACTCGCATGAAGAGCTGGGAAAAGGCTGAGGCGTTCTGTCGTCACGATCAGAAGATCAGGGCGGCTCACCGCTACTCGCAGCTCCAGGTGAAGAAGGATGGTCCGGTAGGCGAGCTGAAGGACAAGCTCCGTGGCTTGGGGAAGAAGCTGGAAAACGTCAGCGTCCTGATGGAGTCGGAAGCCAAGCTCCAAAGCCAACTGCTTGACCTGCTCGATAGCGTCCAGGCGACCTACAAGACCCGGTACCTCCAGGCGTTCGATGAGGTGACCGGCAAATGCGAGCAGGTCCGCTCCGAGATCGACAACTTGCCCGACTCTGGCGCCTTCCAGGCCATTGCCGAGTTAGTCAAGATCGAGGCGCTGGCGAGCGTGGACGTGGGCACGCTCAGGGATGAGATGAACACCAGCAAGGACGGGCTGTTCCAGTGCTCGCTCGACCGCAACGCTGTGGAGCGGGCGATGAAGGATCGTCCTCGGCCGGAAGGCTGTTCATTGCATGTGGACGACGCTCACCGCCTTGTTGCCGAGGCGGAGGAGGCCATCGAGCGAGCGAGAAAGGTCGTTCGGTCGTCGCTTGTCAACCTGGCGAGCCTGCTGCGGCAACCGGCTTTGCGCTCGCTCCTGGAACAAGGAAAGAACGAGCCGTTCATCGCCGAGGTGCTGGCGGCACCCGATGATGATACGCTGGCCGACGTCCTGGCGGAACGGATCGCGGCCGACCCAGGCAACGCCAGGCTGCTGGCGAAATACCTCAAGAGGATCGTCGTCAGGGTAATCCGTTTGAGCGATTTTAAACCCTCGAAGACCAAGGTCGACAAGGGCGACATCGAGGCCGTGGTCGGCGAGTTTCGCGAGTTCCTTGAAACGGCCCTGGGTGCGGACGGGGCAGAACAGAGTACGATAGCGGAGATTCGCTGAGTCGAAAGGAGCTAGCTGACCATGTCGACCGTCGATTTCGAGCCTCTGACTGTAACAGTTCCCCTCTGGGAAGATCCCCCGGGCGTCTTCCGCGTCGGCGACAGCCGGGTGCTCCTGGAACTGGTGCTCGATGCCTTCAAGCGCGGCGAGAGCCCCGAGGCCATCGTCCGGTCGTATCGCGCACTGCGCCTGGCCGACGTGTACGCGGTCATCAGCCGCTACCTGGCGAACCCCGCCTCCTTCGACGAATATCTGCGCCGTTGTGATGAGGAGGCCGAAGCGGTGCGCCGGAAGTTGGAGGCGGCGGGGATGACGGGCGGAGTCAGTAAGGAAGAATTACTGGCCCGCGCACGGGCGAAGGGATTGATCCCGTGATCGAGTTTCTCGTCGATCAGAACTTCAACGGGGACATCGTGGACGGATTGACCCGCCGCGATGCGACCTTGGAGATGACCCACGTTCGGGATGTCGGGTTAGCGGCCGCCCCCGACGCGGCGATCCTGGAGTGGGCGAGCACGTACGGCATGGTTCTGCTGACACACGATCGCAAGACGATTCCTCCGTTTGCCTACGCCCGAGTCGCGGCTGGTTTGCCCATGCCAGGCGTCTTCCTGGTCAGCAATGACATGCCGATCGGTCAGGCCATCGACGAACTGCTGATCGCTGTTCATTGTCTCTTTGCGGATGAGTGCAAGAATCTCGTCAGGTATTTCCCGATGTGAACAACCCATGTCCAAGAAACGAAACAACTCTGCTCAACGCACCTTCGATGCCTTCCCCTCGGCGCGGGCGATCCCGGAAGGGTACTACTCCGGCGACAAGCCCAACCCGAATCTGCGGCGGTTCGTCGAGGAGAACGCGACGCCTTACGATCACGACTTCAAACCCTCGAAGACCAAGGTCGAGAAGGCTGACATCGACACCGTGGTCGGTGAGTTCCGCAAGTTCCTTGAAACCGCTCTGGATGGAGACGCGAGGGCGGAGAGTACAATCGTGGAGATACGCTGAAAGAAAGAATGATGGCAAGGCTTACGCTGTCAAAAGGAGGGCGACCATGTCACTGTCTGTGGAACTGGACGAACAAACCGCCGCCTTGGTTCAGGAACTCGCGGCCAACGATCAACGCTCGGCAAGTGAGGTGATCCACGATGCCCTGGCCGTGTATGCTTGCCTTGGCAAGCGCCCCCTGCCTACCGGAATGGGGAAATACCGAAGTGGACGAAGCGATACGTCGGCTAACGCTCGCGAAATCCTCCGTCAAGCGGTGAAGGACGGCGAATGGCCCTGATCTGTGATACCGGCGGCGTTTACGCCATGCACGACGCCGACGACCCCCATCACGCCGCCGTCAAATTCGTCGTCGAGGTCGAACGGGGACCATTGCTCTTGCCGGTGTCCTTCTGGCCGAGATTGACTACCTGTTGACGAGCCGCCTGGGGGTTGATGCCGCCTTGGACTTTCTCGATAGCGTCGAGCGCGGCGCCTTCGCCTTGGTTCCGCCGTCCTTGGAAGACATCGTGCGGTGTCGTGAACTCATCGTTCAGTATCGCGACCTCAACGTGGGACTCGCCGATGCTTCCGTCGTCGCAACCGCGGAACGCCTCGGAATTCAACGGCTCTTGACGGTGGATCAGCGCCATTTTCGGGCAATCACACCTCGCCACCTGTCGCATTTTATCATACTCCCAGCCGACGCGCACTGATCGAACTATGGAATAGGCGACCGTCATGGCGAAGAAAAAGGCCAATCTCGCTCAGCCATCCTTCCCGGAGCTTTCCACCGTGGCGAACATTCCGGACGGGTACTACTCCGGCGACAAGCCCAACCCGAATCTTCGCCGTTTCGTCGAGGAACACGCCACGCCGTACGACCCGGAGACGGACGATTACAGCGTCCCGGCGTTCAACCGGCCCATCGAGACGACCAAGGCAACGGCCATCTACAACATGCACGTCTACTGGTCGAAGAAGCCGCATCAGGCCATCCGGCAATATATCCGCCACTACACGAAGCCGGGCGACATCGTGCTCGACCCGTTCTGCGGTTCGGGCGGAACGGCCGTGTCGGCCTTGTTGGACGGTCGGAAGGCCATCGCCATCGATCGCAGCCCCGCCGCCACGTTCATCACCAAGAACCATTGCACGCCCGTCGATCCCGACGCGCTCCGCGAGGCGTTCGAGCAAGTGAAGCGCCAGATCCAGCCCGAGATCGACTGGCTCTACGAGACCCGCTGCGATCGCTGCGGCGGCAAGGCGACGACGGGTTACACCGTCTACAGCCAGGTCTTTCAGTGCCCGCGCTGCCTGGAGAAGATCGCCCTCTCCGACTGCGACGACGACGAAGCGGAGACCGCCTCCGGCAAGATCAAGCCGGTGAGAGTGTGCCCGAAGTGCCAGGCCAAGGGGTTCACCGAGGTGATCCGATCGCAGAGCGAGAAGTTTGGCTTTGTTCCGGTGAAGGTGGTCTACCACTGCGAAGAAGGGTGCAAGCCGAGCCGGGACGAGCGGGAGCACAACGACTCGTCTCCCGAGAAGCGTTCGTACTTCGAGAAGCACGATCTCGGTAAGATCCGGGAAATTGAATCCAAGGAGATCCCATACTGGTATCCGAAGGACTGCGACATGACGGCATTGAGCCGTTATCAGCGAGATGCACTCTTTTATTATGGAGTCAAGAACGTTGACGATCTGTTTACGAGGCGGAATCTCTGGGCACTTTCGGCGATCCGTCAGGCAATCAACAAGATCGAAGACTCTGCAATCCGTGATGCGCTGATGTTTGGATTGACTGGCGTTACACTGAAGGCTCATCCTGCGTTTCGGGGGGTTATTCCAAAATGCATGAGCGGAGGGGTATAATCCCGTCCTTGGAACCGGGATTTGGCGGATGGTTTCTCACTAACTAGGATGGTGTGTGCACGGATGCTG
>JBAUOX010000144.1:0-5409 GCA_049579985.1 Isosphaeraceae bacterium
CTTTAGCCCGCGGAATCCATGCTACTTCAGTGGCAGTGGAGGAGCGCCGTGATTCGGGCTTTAGCCCGTTGTCTTGACTCACTGATCGAGTCCGTCAATAGTGGATTCATGAAGCTCGTGGTCCAGATCCAGCTCATCCCTGACACCGAATCTGCTCGCAAGCTCCGCGAATCCGTGGAACGGTTTAATGAGGCTGCGAACTGGCTTGCCGGAGTTGCCTTCGACCAGCAAATCTCCAACAAGATCGGCTTGCAGAAGATCGCCTATCGTGAGGTCCGTGAGCGGTTTGGCCTGTCTTCCCAGATGGCTTGCCTGTGCATCCACCGGGTTTGCGAGGCTTACAGGCGGGACAAGAGCAAGAGGCCCAAGTTCCGCAGTCACTCCGCGATGTCCCACGACATCCGGACCATGAGCTTTAAGGGCATCGACCGGGTCAGCCTGTTGACGCTCGAAGGCCGTGTAATCGTGCCCTTCCTTCTGGGGAGTTATCAGGCAGAACGACTGCCCCAGCGCAAGGGTCAGTGTGACCTGGTGCTCAGGAAGGACGGCAAGTGGTTTCTGATCGTCACCATCGATGTTCCTGAAGGTTCTCCGGTCCCCGTGACGGACTTCATCGGCGTGGACATGGGAATCGCCAGGATCGCCACCACGAGCGATAACGCCGAGGGGCATTGCGGCCAGCCGGTCGAACGAATCCGCCGCAAGCACAACATCCAGCGAAAGCGCCTCCAACGGAAGAGAACCAGAGGAGCCAAGAAGAAACTCGTGCGGGTATCCGGCAAGGAGGCCCGGTTCCGCCGTCATGAAAACCATTGCATCAGCAAGACGATCGTCGAGTCCGCCAGGCGCACCGGCCGCGGGATTGCCATCGAGAACCTCGAAGGCATCCGGGGACGGGTCACGGCTCGGGGCGGAGATGCTCGCAACAAGCTGTCGGGCTGGTCGTTCCAGCAGCTCGCGGCTTTCCTCTCGTACAAGGCAACGCTCGCGGGAATCCCGATCGTGCAGGTCGACCCACGCAATACCAGCAAGACGTGTTCCGTCTGCGGGCATTGTGAACGGGGCAACCGCAAGAGCCAGGCTGAATTCGCGTGCAAGCACTGCGGGTTCTCCGCGAACGCCGATTGGAACGCTGCCCGAAACATCCGGGCACTGGCAGTCCCTTGTAACGCTGCCAGAACTGGACAGTGTCGATCCGGGATTCGGACCCCGGGGAGCTGAGCCGGAAAGCCACCGCTCTTTAGAGCGGGTGGAAGCTTACAGTGTTGAAGAGCGGTAGTGGGCACGATGGCCTCCAAGTGACAGGATCGAGCAAGGCTCGCTGTCAGTCCGCGTATCCAGCCATTTCCTCGTTGAAGTGGATAGCCTTCGCCTCTTCGTCGTACCAGACGTTGCGATCTTCCGGAAACACAACATTCCAGAGGTCCACGATCTCCTCGGCTTCGAGTCCGCTCCGGATCTGCTTGGCGATCTCGCTCGCGACCGGCGGAGCGGGTGAGGGCCTCTCAGGGAAGAGCTCGGAATAGATCTCCGGCAGATCGGACGCCTTGGCTCTCTCCACGCCCCTGGCGAGCTTCTCGGCTGCTTCAGCCCTTGAAAGTGCAGGCATATTATGATCTCCACTATCTGAGCGTTCGCCTTTCTCGTTCTGATTTCCATTTTAACTCTGCGTCACGTCTCGGCCAATCCTCCACCCTCAACGCGCTGCGACAAGACCTTGCCGCCAAGCTCGACAGCGACGTCATCCACGCCGTCTGCCGCGCCGCCGGACACACCTGGTACGATTCGGCCCTCTGGACACCGACCGCCATCATCCCCTGGTTCCTCCTCCAGGTCTTCCACGGCAACACCGCCTTGAATCATGTCGCGCTGATGGCCGGCCGCTCCTGATCTTGCACTCATGTATAAACCAGCCGTGGGGAACTTCCAATGGCCTACTCCCACTCGATGGTTCCAGGTGGCTTGCTGGTGATATCGTAGACGACGCGGTTGACCCCTTTGACCGAGTTGATGATCCGGGTCGAGGTTCGTGCCAGGAGGTCGTGGGGAAGCCGCGACCAGTCCGCCGTCATGAAATCTTCGGTCTCGACGGCTCGAATTGCGATCACGTTCTCGTAGGTGCGGGCATCGCCCATCACGCCGACCGACTGGATCGGCAGCAAGACCGCGAAGGCCTGGGCGACCTGACGATCGAGCCGCGCGCTTCTCAACTCCTCCAGGAAGATCGCGTCAGCCTGGCGGAGCACCTCCAGCCGCGGCGCGGTCACTTCGCCCAGGCAGCGGACCGCCAGTCCCGGGCCGGGGAACGGATGCCGCCACACCAAGGAGTCGGGAAGGCCCAGCTCGAGCCCCAGCCGCCGGACCTCGTCCTTGAACAGGTCGCGAAGCGGCTCGATCAGCTCGAAGCCCAGCTCGTCGGGAAGTCCGCCCACGTTGTGATGGATCTTGATCGTGGCCGCCGGGCCGTCGGGCTCGCCGCCGCTTTCGATCACGTCCGGGTACAGCGTGCCCTGGGCCAGGAAATGAGCGCCGGGTATCGACCGGGCCTCGTCGCGAAAGACCTCGATGAACGTGTGGCCGATTCGCACTCGCTTCTCCTGGGGCTCGGTCACGCCGTTCAAGGCGGCAAGGAACCGATCGGCCGCATCGACAACCCGCAGCTCGGCATTTGTTCGTGAACCGAAGGCCTCGGCCACGGCAAGCCGCTCACCGGCGCGGAGCAACCCGGTGTCCACGAAGACGCAGACGACCCGCGAACCGAGTGCTCGCGCCAGGAGGGCCGCGCAAACCGCCGAATCCACGCCTCCCGACAGGCCGCAAACGACCCGGTCGGACGGGCCGACCCGCCGGACGATCTGCTCGATCGACCTCTCGATGAACGCGCCCATCGTCCAGTTACGCGGGTTCTTGCAAATCCGGTCGAGAAAGTTGCCCAGAATCAATGAGCCGTAGGGCGTGTGCGAGACCTCGGGATGAAACTGGAGCCCGAAGAGCGGCAGCGACCGGTGCTTGACCGCCGCGATCGGGCAGGTCGCGGTCACGGCCAGCGGCACAAACTCCGGGCCGGCATCCTGTACCTGGTCTCCGTGGCTCATCCAGACAATTGTCTTGTGGGGTACGCCATGGAAGAGGGGCTCGTTGGGGCCGAGCACCTGGCACTCGGCGCGGCCGAACTCACGCGCCGGCGCGCCCTGCACCTTCCCCCCCAAGGCCTCGGCCGCCAGTTGCATTCCGTAGCAGATGCCGAGTACCGGGATGCCCATCCGGAAGAGCTGCGGATCGCAATGCGGCGCGCCGGGCTCGTACACGCTCCTGGGACCGCCCGAGAAGATCAAGGCCAGCGGGTTCAGCTCCCGCACGCGCTCGGGCGTGATGTCGTGGCGGACGATCCGGGCGAAGGCGTGCCGCTCGCGGACCCGGCGTGCGATGAGCTGGACGTACTGTGCTCCGAAGTCGAGGACCAGAACAGGTCGCGCCGCGGGATCAATGAGCTCCATGAGCTTTTGCGTTCTTGAGGGAAGGAAACCGGCGGATGGTGCTGAACGCCCAGCAATCATCAAACCGTTAGTGTAACAGGCGACAATCGGTCCGAGAACCCGACCACACCTCGGGGCATATACGACCTGCAGACAGAATCAACTTATTCCAGACAGAATCAACTTATTCCTCCCCACTCGCCGCCGCCCAACCGTTGACCATTCTCTCGTGGCCGGAGGCGCTCAACGCCAGTGGCTCCAGGCGTGCCTTCCGGATGGCCGTAAGTCGCAATGACTCTTCTCTCCTTTGAAAGCCTATTGGAACACAAGGTTGCGGCTTTGCCTGGTGCAATTCAGTGACGTCCCTACGACCGGGCTGGCCTGCAAGAACCGAATGCCGCGCGGAAGCGAGAACGGCCGGCCCGGTCGGCTTCAGCGTTTTGGTCGGCGTCCGGTGTTGCTCTGAGCCTTGACCTGTGCCGGGCGCGGGGCCGGCGCACCCCGGAGGAGCCCCTCGGTGCTGAGATCCTCATCGACGTCCGGCCAGTGAATGCCGTAGCCGCCACCCGCGACGCGCCAGTTCTTCCGCTGGGCCGCGGTGGCGTTGAACAAGCGAGGATACCAGGCCAGCGGGACCGTGATGGTCCGCCCGTCCCGCAGGGCGACGCTGAGGGTATCCCTGGTGAACTTCACGTCGGCGACACGCTCGTCAGCCGCCAGCGCCAAGATGCCCATGCCAAGCCTCCAAGAATGCCGCTTCATGTTCGGCGACCAGTTTTTGAATCCGCCGCAACTCCTTGGGCGAGAACCCGAAGTTCCGCGCGAGCCCGACCGGCTTCAGGTAGAGCCCCAGCCTGTCAATCGCGCCAGACTTGACCCGCCTCAGCGAAGGAATTGTGACCTGGATGATCATCGAGTTTATAGCCTTTCCCTCGGCTCCGTGGGCGCGGTCGGATGCGGGTTCTGCCTGACGATGAGCGGATCGCACAAGACCAGGGCGATCTCCGACCAGCGCTCGAAGCGATGGAACGGCAGCCCCTCCTCGCTCAAGACATGCGCCAGGTCTCCGCGCGCAAAGCGGAGCTCGGAGGAGACCAGCCGGGCGGCGTCGGCGTCGGGGAATCCATCTCCGGCGAACGCCACTCGCCGACCGCTCGAGATGCCTTCGCGGACGACCGCGGCCTTGTCGACACCCAGACTTGGGGAGAAGTAGGGACTGCCCCGGGGTAACTCCATCAACAGGCCCCGACCCTCCTCGAACCGCCCGGGATTGGACCAGACAGGCAGAGTGACGCCCGCTTCAGCCAGCAGGATGCGAATGTACCAGTCGCAGCCTGCCGAGGTCACGACCACGTCCCAGCCCGACCGCCTGAGCTGGTAGAGCGCCCGGGGAAGATCCGGATCCAGCTCCATCCGGTCCACGACCGCCCTGACCGTGGCTGGATCGGCCCGGATCGAGGCGAAGATGGCCCGCAGAGCCTCGAAATGAGTCAACCGCCCCGCACGGTACTGCGCCCAGTAGTCGGGCATGTCCGGCGGCAGCAATGATCGGGCCGCCAGCATGTAGAAATCATGGCGCGTCATCGTGCCATCAAAATCGGTGACCAGCAGGGAATGATGTTCGGCAGGCTTGCTGGAAGTCATCTGTCTCGTCTCGCTCGCAGTGTCCACGCGTACGGGTCGTGCTTCAGGGCAGCAGGCACGGCACGGGCACGGGCTCCCGGGACGACGCCGACTCGTTGGCTTGACCTTCCACCCACGGCAATCCATAATAATGAGACTTAGGTTTGTTCCGGGGTCTTTTCTCGAGCGAGGCCCGGGCGTGAACTTGCGGCCGTCAATACAGACTGGCGTGCGGCTGTTGTGGATCACGATGCTGATCCCGGGATTGATCCGCGTACCCCTACCCCAGGCCGATTTCCACAACATCCGG
>JBAUOX010000145.1:0-1571 GCA_049579985.1 Isosphaeraceae bacterium
CCCCAGGTGCAAGCTGTTGCAGACCACGACGATGACGTTCATGAGGACCATTATAGCGGATCGCGGCTGAAGGTTCACGACTCCAGGCCTCGACACCAAAAGCCGGCGAAAGATTGGAGGGAGGGCAACTGAAAAGTAAGGCACGCCGCCAAGGATCGTGATGATCCAACGCCTCGATTGGGAAAAAGGTGTGAACCACGCCTCTATAAAACGACCGGAAGAAAATTCGGATAGTACCTATGGAATTGGGTGTACATCTCAATTGCTTCCGCAGTAATGTCTTCCGTGTCGTCACCGATCCTAAAAGGGGGTGGGTTATTGGTTACGTCTAGCTGCCGGCCCTCGGTTTTCATACAGTCATGAATCCAAAACCTTTCTTTCATCGAAAGATCCGGGATCCGAATGCGCTTTACGTCCTGCCAGTCGTTGGCCAGGAAAGGCCACCGCTCCAACCGGGTCTCCCTGCGAAACGATTCCCAGGTTAATCGGGCTCTGGCTGCCTGATCTGCCTCGTCCTCGGCCGTTGCCTGCGCGGCTCTATGGTAGGGCAGCACAATACTTGCCACGGTAAGCATGTTATGATGACCGTCATTGTATACGAAAGCGGCCAAGGGCTCGACAAAATTCGAGCGGTCGCTCGCGATACCCTGGAGTGCTGCCCGACCGATCGAATCTGCAAGGATGATCGGCAAGTAAGAAGCGTTCAAATCGCTGGGCGTCAGCGCCTTGTCCAAGAAGTCGCCCAACTGCCCCTTTAGTTTCCGCAACCCTCTCTCTTGTGCTGTCTCATCCGCATGTTGCTCGGCCTCCCCGCCTGTCGCTACAAGCGTCCTGAGGCTGGCGTTTAGAGTGATCTTCGCAATGTCGTACGACCCGAGTTTTGATACGAGTGTCGAGAACTCGGACAACTGCTGACCTCGATGTTTCGGGTCCGCGTAATCTAGCCAGACTACGGTATTGGCGGCCTCGTACTTGCTCAGCAGGGAATCGAAATCTTCGATCAGCTCTGCGCTCTTCATCCTGCGACAATCGATGTGCCCCATGGGACAGTTGAACAGTTGGCCCTGATATGTGACTTCGTCACATTCAATCGACATCATCTTAAGGAGGTTTAGCCTGCCGTGCAGCAACTTGAAGTCCTCAAGCAGACGCCCTCCCATGGAAACATAGAGGTAGTCCACGATGGGTACCACTTTATCGACGTGCGACAGAAGTTCGATGAACAACTGCCTCTCAACGTATTTGTTTGGCCGAATGTGATAGGGCACCATTGCTCCGCTCATCGCGACACCTCCCTCAAGACTCGGTCGAAACAATCACCGCCGACTTTCGAAGGTTCAGTCTCGGGGTCGTCGAATATCGCCTTTGCCACCTTCATCACTTGAGCTCTCAGCCTGACGAAGCTGATCCGAACGTCGGGGTTATGCTCTGACGGCGAAGGCAGAGGGGGAGTGTAAACCTTTGCTTCGTAGTTCTTTCGGACCGACGCCATTTCTTGGTCGGGAACCGTCCTGGCAACGTCTAGCGCCTTGGAGGGAACCGTGTCCTTGAAATAGGCGTTGGTCTCTCTC
>JBAUOX010000146.1:0-6375 GCA_049579985.1 Isosphaeraceae bacterium
ACGCCGGCCAGCCCCGGCCGAGCGAGGTCGCCCAAGGTCACGAGCTTTGGGAGCTTATGCTGGAGAAATGTCCTCCTGCTCACCGCGAGATTCTGCGACTGAAGCGGCAGGGTCTTCCGCTTGCAGAAATCGCCGCTCGCACTGGTTTTCACGAGGGAAGCATCCGGCGCATCCTCTACGAGCTGGCTCGACGGCTAGCCGTCCCACGGCGGACCGCGAACATTTCGACTTCGCCCGGCACGGCTCCGCACGAGGAATGACCCATGCCGCCGCCTTCCTCCTCGGAAACGGCCGAGCCGGTGCTTTCCTCGTTGAGCCCAGCTCTGACAAGCTCAGTGCGTTGCCGCGGGCCTGAGAGCGAGTGGGTCTCGCGCCAGGTCCGGGCGATGGCTGCCGCCCGGGCGCGCGGTGAGCAAATCACCGTTGAAGAACTCTTGAAGCAGTACCCCGAATTGAGCACGGAGAAAGCGGTCCGGCTGGTGTACGAGGAAGTCTGTCTTCGCCGTGAAGCGGGAGAGCAGGTGGTCACCGCTGAGGTCGCGACCCGGTTCCCCCAGTGGAAAGATGAACTCGAGCTGCTGTTTAGCTGTGATCGCTTGCTGTGGCCCCTTTCCCGGGCTACGGATTTCCCCGAAGTTGGTGAGCAGCTCGGTCCATTCCGCCTGCTTTCCGAGCTGGGCCAGGGAGCCTCGGGTAAGACATATCTGGCTGTGGAGCCAGCACTGGCAGACCGGCTGGTCGTCTTGAAAATCATTCCCGGCGACCAGGAGGAACACCTCTCATTGGCCCGATTCCAGCACACGCACATTATCCCTTTGTTCTCGGAGCAGACATTTCCGGACCGGGGGCTGAGAGCCCTCTGCATGCCCTACCTCGGCGGCACGAGCCTGGCGCGTTTGCTGGAAGCGCTGGCCGCAGTCCCCCTGGAGCAGCGGCGCGGCCGTCACCTCCTCGAAGCCCTTGGCCGGGTCCAAGCCGGACACCTTCCTCTGCCAGCGTCTGACGAGGGTCCCTACCGCCGCTATCTGGACCAGGCATCCTACATTCAGGCCATATGCTGGATCGTCGCCTGCCTGGCCGACGCTCTGCATGAGGCGCATGCTCATGGCCTCGTGCACATGGACGTGAAGCCTTCCAACGTACTGATTGCGGCCGACGGACTACCGCTGCTCCTGGACTTTCACCTGGCTCGAAAACCGATAAAGATTGGTGAGCGAGTAGCCGACCGGCTTGGGGGAACGCCGGGCTGGATGGCACCCGAGCAAGCAGCAGCTTTGAAGGCCGTGAGCCTGGGGCAGCCTGTTGCTGAGCCGGTAAACCGTCGCGCGGATCTCTACCCCTTGGGGCTCTTGCTGTGCGAGGCACTTTGCGGCCCCGGTGCAGGTATCGAGGGGGCGAAGGGAAAACCGTGGCAACTTCGCAATTCTCAGGTCAGCCCTGGCCTGGCCGACATTGTGCAGAAATGTCTTGCCGTCAAGCCCGCCGAACGCTACCTCGACGCAGCAACCCTGGCCGATGACCTGCGCCGCCACCTTAACGATTTACCGCTGCGCGGCGTCGCCAACCGAAGCTTCAGGGAACGGTGGCGAAAATGGCGAAGGCGGCGGCCCTCGGCCCTGGCTCGCGGGACAGCATGGTCCTTCACGCTCCTTGCGCTGGTTGTGGCCGCCGCCTTCGGATACGCGTTCTATCTCCAGCACGTTCGCGAGGCCGAAACCGATCTGGAAGACGGGCAAAAACTCCGAGTCGAACATCGGTTTCCCGAGGCCGTTCGCATCTTGAGTCGCGGCTCAAAGCGCGCTTCCGCCATTCTTGCACCCCAGCATCTCAGAGAGATGCTGGATAAGCAGCTTCGCCTGGCGAAGCTGGGACGGCTTGCCACCGATCTCCATCACCTTGCCGACCTTTTTCGCTTCAGTTATGGCATCACACCACCCGCGGGTGAAGAGGCTCGGAATCTGGTTGGTAAGGTTCCAGCCATCTGGGCCAAACGCGATCTCCTGCTCAAGCCCGAAGGAGTAGCACTCGACGCCGAGCTTGAACAAGGCATACGAACCGACCTTCTCGAACTGGCTATCGTTTGGGCCGACCTGCGCGTGCGGCTTGCCTCCAAGAGCGCTGTTAACGAGGCGTTACGCGAAGCCCGCCGGCTCCTTGATCAAGCCAAAGCGACCTGCGGAGCCAGCCCGGCTCTGAACCGCGAACGCCGAGCTTACGCCAAGGCCCTGGGCGAGATCGGCTCCTTTCACGAACCGGATGCCCCCCCCCGCACCGCCTGGGAGCACTATGACCTGGGGCGATCCTACCTCCGCTCGGGATTGACCTCGGAGGCAGCCGAGGAGTTTCAGCGTACGCTCGAGCTCCGACCCCAAGATTTCTGGCCCAACTTTTACCAGGGGCTCTGCGCCTATGAGCTGGGACACTTCGAGGATGCCGTCGCCGCCTTTCGCACCTGCATCGCGCTGGCCCCCACAACTGCAGAATGCTACTACAACCGGGCACGGGCCGCGGATGCCCTGAAACACACCAGCCAAGCTTTCAGTGACTACAGCCGCGCTCTTGAACTTGATCCCGGTCTCGCCGTGGCCGCACTGAACCGGGGGATGCTCTCCTACAAGGCTGGCCGCACAGACGATGCGATCGCCGACTTTCATCGAGCCCTTCTGGCCAGGCCTGACTCGGAAACCGTGGGCCGTACGCACTACAGCCTTGCTCTTGCCCACTTGGCCAAAGGCGACCGCACCTCGGCCCTGGCCAGCGCCCAAGAAGCTGTCGCCCGGGGTTATCGGAAAGCCGGTGATCTTAGCGCGAGCCTGCAGCGTGGACAATGAGTGAACACTCCGCCACGACTAAGTCGTGCGGCTTCTGGGCAAACCCGCCCATTGGCGAGCTTGGCGCCCAAGGGGCCATTCCGCCCCCTTTGGAAGACGACGATCGCGTCGTTGTGGTCCCGATCGAGGGACACGCCGCAACCGCACTCAACCCAACGGTCCGAGCAATACCAGAATCCATGTCGAAGATTCAAACGCCTCACGAGGCGGTGCGTCACACACTCCCGAAGACGGTCTATTTTTTTATGGTCAGGAGACCACGATTCTGATCTGATATACTCAAGGGAATGTGAGCTCGATTAAAAAAACTTCATTTCTCATACGGCCCAGGAAGGAATCTCTTGGCCAAAGCCGGGAGTTGCACTGATGACCGCCATTGCCGTAGACAAAGCGCCATCGAATCTGGACGCGCACCAGGAAGTTACGAGCATGGGGCCTCCACTCGAGCTGTCACGGCGAGTTCTCGTTGTCGAGGATAACGAAGATACCCGCCAGTCCTTCCAGCAGTTACTCGAGCTTGCGCTGGGAATCGAGGTTGACTTGGCCCGTGACGGGGACCAAGCACTGGCCCTTCTGCTGGAGCGGCCCTATAGCATCATGATCACCGATCTGAGAATGCCCAAGCTGGACGGCATGAAGCTGATCGAGGAGATTCAGGCGCGACGGCTTCCGGTAACGGTCATCGTGACAACAGGTCATGGCAGCATTGACGAGGCCGTTCAGGCCATGCGGATGGGCGCCTATGACTTCTTGACCAAGCCGCCTGATCCTCAGCATCTCTGCCTGCTGGTCGAAAGAGCCCTGCGCGAACGGACCCTGCAAGACGAGCTGGCGGCACTTCGCGCCCAGATTGGCGATCGACACGCGTTCTGGAACATTCTCAGCAAATGCCCCCGGATGTTCGAGATCTTCGAGCTCATCGGGCACATTGCGGAAACGACGACCACCGTCCTGATCGAGGGGGAGACTGGAACCGGCAAGGAGCTGGTTGCGCAGGCGGTTCATCAGGCATCAGCGAAACATCGGCCTGGCCAGCTCGTCGCCGTCCATTGCGCCGCGCTGCCAGAAACGCTCCTGGAAAGCGAGCTCTTTGGGCATGAGAAAGGTGCGTTCACCGGAGCGGCCGCTCAACGCAAGGGGCGGTTCGAGCTAGCCCATGGCGGCACGCTTTTCCTTGACGAGGTTGGCGACATTCCGGTGGCCATGCAAGTCAAGCTGCTCCGCGTGCTTCAAGAGCGGCGATTCGAGCGAGTCGGGGGCAATCAGACCATCGAAGTCGATGTTCGCGTCATTGCGGCCACCAATCGCAGCCTCGAGTCAATGGTCAAGGAGGGTAAGTTCCGGGAGGATCTGTACTATCGACTGAATGTGGTCAAGATCGACTTGCCTCCTCTGCGCAGACGGCTGGAAGACATTCCCTTGCTGGCCACGTACTTCGCGCAGAAGTACACGCGCGCGGGCCATAACCCCTACCAGATCTCCGAAGAGGCAATGGAGCGGCTGCTGGCTTTCTCCTGGCCTGGCAACATCCGGCAGCTCGAGAATGCTCTGGAACGGGCCTGCGTGACAGCGCGAGGCGGCATAATTCGACCCGAGAACTTCCCCGCCGACCTTCAGACCCGACCCGGGCAAGGTAAAGCCTCGCTGCGCGTCGATCTGACACGCCCGCTCACCGAACAACTCGCCGTCCTGACGGCGGCCTTTGAGAAACGCTACCTGCGCAAAGCCCTACGCAAGGCTCGGGGCCATGTTGGCCGTTGTGCCAAGATCAGCGGCCTCTCCCGACGCAGCGTGTCTGCCAAGATCACGCAGTACAAGATCGACACATCTGCTTACAAACCGAAATGAACGACCCATTTCAATTGTTTATCTGATAGCGCACTCTCGGCTGTGCCTTGCCGACCAGGCACGAAGGACCTGAAAACGGGGTACGCCTTGGGCACCGCGGAAACTACCTGGTTTGAGCTTTTGACTTAGGATGAGAAGGTGGGTGCGCACGGCAAGGAAGTTTCTAGCCTAATGCGAACCCAACCGGCCACTTGACCAAGGGATGAGAGCCGGTGATTGGCAAGGACTCCGGCATACCCCTTGCGAGAAGGGAAGGACGAGACGGGCTCTGGCCCAGGGACGAGGTGAGTGACCTCGCGCGACGATCCCCTTCGGAGTTCTAGAGTCATGAACCTCGATCCCAACGCGGCGCGCATCCTCCGCGCGCTTGTCGTTGCCTTCGCCGTCGTCTTCATCATGTACGTGGCCGCCGAGGTCCTCAAACCTCTGGCACTCGCGATCCTTCTCTCCTTCATCCTGGCTCCGCTCGTGCAGTGGGTTGTCCGGCGGGGTTTGCCTCGGTCGAGCAGTGTGGCCCTGGTTCTGATCCTGGTCTTTACCGCGGTCGGCGGCGTGACCTACGTGGTCGGCGATCAGTTTGCCAGCTTGGCCGATCAATTGCCCACTTACCAGGCCAACATCCAGAAGAAGCTCATGACGTTGAGGCCCCACAACGACTCTGCCCTTGATAAAGCCAGGCGGGCTGTCTCGAGCATCGAAAGATCGCTCCGTCCCGCCGAAGCCGACTACGCCACTCCAGTCAGGGTTGTGTCCGAGAACGCCACGGTCTCGCAACTGCAAAGCCTGTTCGGGCCATTTCATGCCACACTTGCTTTTGGCGGCGTGGTTCTACTCCTGCTCGTCTTCGTGCTGATCGAGAGCAATGACATCAGTGACCGCATCGTCCAGATGGTGGGTTGGGGTAAAATCGGTGTCACCACAAAAACCATGATCCAGATCGGTCATGTTCTGAGCCGTTACCTGGCAACACTGGCGCTGTTTAATTTGGCCTTTGGAGTGGTGATCGGGCTCGGGCTGTGGGCCATGGGCTTGCCCTTCCCTGCCCTCTGGGGCTTGCTGGCCGCGGTTCTCCGGTTTGTTCCCTATGTGGGAACGCTTGTGGCGTTCTCGCTTCCGGAGATCATCTCGATCGCACATTTCCCGGGCTGGACACAGCCGATTCTGGTGATTGCCCTCTTTGGCGGGGCGGAACTGATCGCCAACAGCATCGAGCCCTTGGTCTACGGCAAGAGTACGGGAATCTCTCCAATCGGCCTTCTGGTCGCAGCACTCTTCTGGACTTGGCTTTGGGGAGGATTGGGACTATTGCTGGCCAATGCGCTGACCGTCTGCCTGGCGGTTCTGGGGCAGTCCATACCTGGTCTCGGGTTTCTGGGCACGCTCTTGCGGCATGAGGTCGAAGTGGCTGATGATCTTCGCTGGTATCAGCGCGTGCTCCATCGAGATCAGGATGGGGCCATCGCGCTTTTGGACCAGGCCCTGAAGACGCGCCCTCTGGAAAGCGTGTGCGACGAGATCATCATCCCAACCTTGGCGCGTGCGGAGCAGGATCGCGATGCTGGTTTCCTCGAGAAGCGCGACGTCGTGTTCATCTGGCGCGTGGTACGCGACTGGCTTGACGATCTTGCCGACCGTGATGACGTTGCCTTGACGGCTCCCCCACCGGCTCCCGCCGAGCACATGGAACCAATCCGGG
>JBAUOX010000147.1:0-7674 GCA_049579985.1 Isosphaeraceae bacterium
TAGTAAAAATACGGAGGATCTACTACAACTCGCTGTGCCTAATGGCTTTACGGGGCCAAGATCATCAATATTCCCATTAACATCCTCCGATGAATGTGGACGGCTGTTCAATTTTGTCGGAAACGTCTTCCTTATGATGTTGCAAGGATTTTCCTTTTTCCGCATGATATCGGTCTGTTGTTGGATTCTACTGGGGTCGAGCAACAGATGCAGGCCGACACACTGAGAAGCCTTCCCAGACGATAGACCTTTGAAGTTGAACGCTCGTTTTCGCCGACGATTAAGTGAGCCGACTTGATCTTCGGTGCCCCTGCCGGTCGGTCTGGATTGGGGTTGAGCGGCAATCCCTTTTATCCCGAGGATGACATGCCAACGTACGATGAGATCTTCGAGAAAGTCCAAGCGACCTTGGTGGATGCACTGGGCGTGGACGAGGAAGACGTGACCCAAGAGGCAACCCTGCAAGGGGACCTGGGCGCGGAATCGATTGATTTTCTGGACATCGTCTTCCGTCTGGAGCGGAATTTCGGGATCAAGATCCCACGCGGTGAGCTGTTCCCCGAGAACCTGGTGGCCGATCCCGAGTGGGTCTCTGACGGTAAGCTCACCGGCAAGGGCATCAGCGAGCTCAAGAGCCGGCTGCCGTACGCCGACCTGAACAACTTTGCCGCCAATCCGGACGTGGAAAAGATCGGGGACCTTTACACGGTCGACATGTTGGTTCATTATGTTCAGAGCAAGTTGGCGGCCTGAACCGGTCGCATGAGCCGTCGTGAGATGGAGCGGTCGTTTCGGAACCGGTCGTGGCCGGACCTGGGGTGAAGTACGCCCCGATTGCATCTGGCCACGCGCTTTCGGCTTCCAGGGACTGCTTGCCGTCTGCGGAGTCCCCTCTCCACCCTTCTTTTTCTTGTGGTGAGCCTTTCCGACGATGCGTTGGATCTGGATCGACAAGTTCCTGGAATTTCGCAGCGGCCAGTTCGCGCGGGCGATCAAGAACCTCACGTTGGCTGAGGAGCATCTGCACGATCATTTCCCCGGTTATCCGGTCATGCCCGCCTCGCTGATCATCGAAGGGCTGGCCCAGACCGGGGGGATCTTGGTCGGAGAAGCGGGTGGGTTCGCCGAGAAGGTCGTCCTCGCCAAGATTCCCCGAGCTGATTTCCTGGGCGTGGCCTGCGCCGGTGACCAGTTGATCTACGAGGTCACCCTCAAGGACCTGAGAAGTGAAGGAGCAGTGGTCGAGGCCAAGGCGTTTCTTGACGGCGAGCTGCTTGTCGATGCCGAGATCGTCTTTGCTCACCTGGATAACTCGCGCGCCAACCAGATTTTCGGCCCCAAGAATTTCGTCTTCACACAGCAGCTCCTCGGGGTGCTCAATCTGGCAAAGGCCCAGCAGCGGGCTCGCGAAGCCGATGAGGCGGCCTCGAACAATGGACAGCCCCGCCAACCTACCGGCTCCTGAGCATCTGGAGCCGCTCTTACGGTCAAGTTCCTGCTGGCTTCGGGGATTCAGGGAAAATTTGTCGTCCAGGTCGAGTTTGTGTCCCCCGGACGCCTCGGAGGGGTCATAATAGTGGGACAAAAGGTATTGAGGCCGCTGTGATAGGATGAGGCTCGAGGCCTGATCGGGCGGAGATCGACGAGTCATTCATGCTTGGTTCCCAACGCCGCGTGGTCATAACCGGTCTGGGTCTGGTCACTCCGCTGGGTGATTCCCCCGACCGATTCTGGGGATCTCTGGCCGAGGGCCAGGGTGCGGTGCGCCCCATCGAGGCGTTTTCCGTGGAAGGCCTGTCGAACAACCTCGGCGCCGAGATCCGTCATTTCGAGTTCCTCAAGACGCCGGCCCTGGCCAGGGCCAAGTTCATCAAGGAGCTACGCAAGAGCCGGAAGTACATGGCTCGAGACATCCAGCTCTGCGTCACGGCGGCGCAACTGGCTTTCGTCGACGCCCGGCTGGATCAGGGGGGCGTGAATCCGGCCCGGGTTGGCATCGACCTGGGCGCGGGCTTGATCTCGACCGAGCTCGATGAGCTGGCGCCGGCCATTGGCCAGGCCACGCTCCATTCGGGTGCGTTCGACTTCCAGGCCTGGGGCCGCGAGTCGATCGGCATGATCGAGCCGATCTGGCTGCTCAAGTATCTTCCCAACATGCTGGCCTGCCACATCTCGATCCTCATGGACTGCCAGGGGCCGAGCAACACGATCACCGAGGGGGACGCCTCTTCCAACCTGGCGATCGCCGAGGCCGCCCGGATCATCGCTCGCGGCAAGGCCGACGTGATGATCGCCGGCGGGGCCGACTCGAAGATCCATCCACTGAGCTTTGTCCGTCTGGCCTTGCACCATAACATGTCGCACTGGCGGGGGGCGCCCGCGGGGGCTTGCCGGCCGTTTGATCTGCGGCGCGACGGGACGGTGCCCGGGGAGGGTGCCGGGATCTTGATTCTGGAAGAGCGCGAGCATGCCTTGCGGCGCGGGGCCGTGATTCATGGCGAGCTGCTCGGCGCCGGCTCGGGTTGTGACGCGATGCCCGGAGGAGGCCTCGATCCTCAAGGAAGCGGCACGGAGATCGCAATCACCTCGGCCCTGCGTGAGGCCGGTCTCAGTCCATCGGGAGTCGGTCACGTGAATGCGCACGGCATGGGATCTCAAGTGGGAGACCTGGCCGAAGCCCGCGCGTTCCACCGGGTTTTCGGCGCGAGTCCTCCTCCCGTGACGGCCCTCAAGGGTTACATCGGTACCCTGGCGTCGGGCTGTGGCGCTGTGGAGTTGATCGGCAGCCTGATCGGAGTCAATCGCGGATTCATTCCGCCGGCGCTGAACTGTGACGATCCCGATCCGGCGTGCGCGCTGGATGTGGTCCGCGGGGAACCGCGGCCAACCCGCAACCCGACGTTCGTCAACACCAACATCACGGGCAACGGTCAGGCGGCCGCCGTGGTGGTTCGGGGCACTGTTCCGGAGGCCGCCGGCTGATTCCAGGGAATCTCTTCAGGTAGCTCCCAGGGTCGATAGCCAGGGGGGAAACGCACCAAAATCCGAGGAAGTGCTCTCATGCGTCGCGTTGTGGTCACGGGAATGGGAATGGTCACTCCGGTCGGTAACGACGTGGAGTCAACATGGGCGTCGCTTCTCGAAGGTAAGAGCGGGGTCGGGACGATTTCCCACTTTGATGCACGCACGTTCCGGACGAGGATTGCCGCCGAGGTCAAGGACTTCCGGCTCGACCGCTATCGCGACGACGCGGGCCGGTGGGCCAATCATTCGCGGAATACCAAGTTCGCCTTGGCCGCGGCACAGATGGCCATGGAGGATTCGGGCCTGCTCGAGTCCGGCCCCGCCCTGGACCGCGACCGGTTCGGCGTCTACCTGGGAGCCGGCGAGGGCCAACAAGATTTTCCCCGGTTCGTCAAGCTTGTGCACAAGTCGACGCAAGGCGGAAAGGTCGCGACTTCCGAGTTCACGCGGCTGGGGCGGCACGAGCTCCATCCGATCGCCGAGGCGGAACAGGAGCCCGGAACTCCTGCCGCGCACCTGGCCAACGTCTTCGGCGCCAAGGGGCTCAACGCCAACTGCCTGACGGCCTGCGCCGCCAGCTCCCAGGCAATCGGCGAGGCCTACGAGATGATCCGCGCCGAATGTGCCGACGTGGTCCTCTCGGGAGGAACTCACAGCATGATCCACCCCTTAGGCGTGACCGGCTTCATCCTGCTGACGGCCCTGTCGACCCGTAATGACGAACCCACACAGGCCAGCCGTCCCTTTGATCGGGATCGCGACGGGTTCATCCTCGGCGAGGGCGCGGGAATGCTGATTCTCGAGGAGCTGGAGCATGCGAAAGCGCGCGGCGCCCGGATCTACGGCGAGATCGTCGGCTACGGATCGACGGCCGACGCATTTCGGATCACGGACAGTCATGACGAGGGACGAGGCGCGATCGCCTGCATCCGGGAGGCCCTGGCCGACGCCAGGATCAGCCCGGATCAGATTGATTACATCAACGCCCACGGCACCAGCACCAAGGTCAATGACTCGATCGAGACCCTGGCCATCAAGAAAGCGTTCGGGGAAGCCGCTTACCAGGTTCCGATTTCCAGCACCAAGAGCATGATGGGCCATCTGATCGCGGCCGCCGGCAGCGTCGAGGCCATCGTCTGCCTGCTGGCCATCCGCGATGGCGTCCTTCCCCCCACGGTCAACCTCGATCAACCCGACTCGGATTGCGACCTGGACTACATCCCGCATGTGTCCCGGCGCAAGAATGTGGATATCGCACTCTCGAACAGCTTCGGTTTCGGCGGGCAGAACATCACGCTGATTCTCAGACGATTCACCGATTGACGCACAATGAGCCCACCCGGGCCGCCTGAGTTTCGCCCCTCTGCAACACGTGGGAGATTCGACCAGGCAGCCGGGCGTACGTGGCGATCCGATCAGGAGTCCTTCCCCGTGGTTGGCCTTTCCCTCTACTTTGACCTGGTTGCCGCGACCGCGCTTGTTGCGCTTGCATTCCTGGTGATCTTCTTGATCTATGCCGTGTTCACGTACGGGCCGGTGATCGGGCGGATCTTCGAGCTTCGCCCGGTGTTCCTGCCGCTCCGCGTCTCACCCGAGGATCTCGGCGAGGCGGTGACATTTACCACGGATGACGGACTGGAACTCTCGGGTTCTTTCCTCGGTCGGCGCAACCCGCAGCGAGTGGGCCTGCTGGTCTTCTGCCACGAGTATCTGAGCGACCGCTGGAGCTACCTGCCGTATCTCGACCATCTTCGCGACGTCGGTTACGACGTATTCACATTCGACTTCCGGAACCATGGCTCCAGCGCCAGCGATCCTGACTACGCTCCCCTTCAGTGGGCGACCGACTACGAGGTTCGCGACCTGCGGGCGGCGCTGGCCTGCCTGCGTGACCGCCCCGATCATGACCAGGCCGGTTTCGGACTGATCGGGGTCAGCCGGGGGGGAAGTACGGCCCTGGTCGTGGGGTCGGAGGAACCTGACGTCTGGGGCGTGGTGACCGACGGTGCTTTTCCGACCCGCGGGACGATGAGGGCGTACATGTTTCGCTGGGCCGAGATCTTCGTTCGCAGCCGGCTCCTGCTGGCACACTTTCCGGGCTGGCTGTATAGCTTCCTGGGCTGGGTGAGCCTGCTCGCCTCGCAGCGCCGGCTGAAATGCCGGTTCCCCGATATCGAGACCGCAGCCCGCCGCCTGTCTCCTCGCCCCTGGCTACTGATACACGGTGAACGAGACGCATACATCGGCCCGGAAATCGCCAGGTCGCTTTACGATCACGCCCGGGAGCCCAAGGAGATGTGGCTGGTCCCCGCGGCGAAGCACAATCGCTGTCGCGAGTGCGAGCCGGAAGCCTACGCCGCCCGGATCACGAAATTCCTCGGCCAGCATGCCCCGCGGCGCCCGGTCCCGCCGGCGGCGCCGAGCCTCACGCATGCGGCTTTGTCCCTGTATTCCGCCGAGCCGGGACGGCCGGTCGGTTCACCCAGGCTCGTCCCCAGCGCCACGGCCCCGGTCACGAGCTAATCGCCTGTCCCCGACCACGACCGAGCCATGTTGCAGACCATCAAGTGGTTTTTCGGCAAGCCGGTGGTGAACCGGGCCCGCCGGCTGGCCCAAGCCTTCCTCGACCAGACGCTGCACGCCCCCGCCGTCCAGCGCCAGTTGCTGCTTGACCAGATCGCGCGCAACGCCGACAGCCAGTTCGGGCGGGACCATCATTTCCGCGAGATCCGGACCCCGGACGACTTTCGCCGCCAGGTACCCGTCAGCGGTTATGACCGCCACGAGCCATACATCGAGCGGGTCCGGCAGGGCGACATCCAGGCGCTTTTCGGCGCGGGGACCCGAGTTTTGATGTTCGCCATGACCTCGGGGACGACCAGCCGGCCCAAGACCATTCCCGTGACGAAGCGGTCACTCCAAGATTACCGCGAGGGTTGGACCATCTGGGGAATCCAGGCCTTCGATGCCCATCCCGAGATCCTCCGCTGGGGGCTGCGGCCCATCCTCCAGATCGCCAGCGACTGGCGAGAAAGCTTCACTGCCGCGGGCATTCCCTGCGGGGCGATCACGGGACTGACCGCCTCGATGCAGAACCCGCTAGTGCGAAGCGTCTACTGCATGCCGGTTTGCGGATCACGCATCAAGGATATCGAATCAAAGTACTACGTCGCGCTGCGGTGCTCTGTCCACCGCAATCTGGGCACGATCATCGCCGCCAATCCGAGCACGATTCTGGCCGTGGTCCGGCTGGGCGACCGCGAGAAGGAGACCTTGATCCGTGACCTCCATGATGGGACCATCGCTGCGAAATGGCAGATTCCGCACGAGGTTCGCCGGGCCTTGCGGTTTCGAGCCGGCATCCGGCGCAAGGCCGTTGCAAGGAGACTTGAACAGATCGTGGCCCGAACCGGCCGTCTGCTGCCCAAGGATTACTGGGCCGACATCCAGTTCTTGTCGAGCTGGATGGGCGGTACGATGAAAGCCTACCTCCGGGGCTTTCCCGAGTTCTTCGGCGACAAACCCGTGCGGGACGTGGGCTTGATCGCCTCGGAAGGACGCATGACCATCCCGGTCGAGGACGGAACTCCCGCTGGAATTCTCGATATCCGCCACCACTATTTCGAGTTCGTTCCGGAAAACCAAGGGGACCGCGACACGCCAGAAACCGTCGAGGCGGCCGGCCTCGTCGAGGGCAAGAATTATTACATCGTTCTCACGACGGCGGGCGGCCTTTATCGCTATAACATCCACGACCTGGTGCACTGCGTTGGATTTCACGGCCACGCTCCGGTGATCGAGTTCCTCAACAAGGGATCTCATTTCTCCAGTCTCAGCGGCGAAAAACTCTCTGAACACCAGGTGATCGCAGCCGTCGAAGAGGCCCAGCAGAAGGTCGGCCTCCAGCTCGGGTCCTACCTTCTGTTGCCTTCCTGGGGTGAACCTCCGTTCTACTCGCTGCTCGTGGAGGCAACCGATCTGGCTTTCGGCGAATCCACCGGGCAGCTTGCCAGAGCCGTTGATGAACAGCTTCGCAGCCAGAACATCGAGTATGCCAACAAGCGCGATACCCTCAGACTCGGCCCAGTCCGCACCATCCGCCTGCCCGAAGGCTCATGGTTGGAATTCCAGAAGCGACGGCTAGCGCGAAGCGGCGGAACCGTCGAACAGTATAAGCAACCGCACCTGATCCCGGACCTCGACGCGATCGAGTCGTTCCATCTCTCTGAACCCGTGACCTCGTGAATCGAGTTTCCCGGGCCAGGGACATCGACCCCAGTCTCGAGTGCCTGCCTGGCCCGAGCAGGAGACGTCGCCAGACTGCGACTCGCCAAGGCCCCTGCACATTTCCGGGGAAGGTTCACCTTGTCCAACTCGGCATGTTGTGGTAACCGAAAACCTTGACCGCTTCGGATCACTCTGCACCATCAATGGTTAGATGTGTGATTGCATTGTTGATTGTTGGTCGATGCCGCACCTGTCGCCGCAATAGATGGGGCATGCCCCAGGGCCAACAGGTCGCTCAGCGGTAATGTGATCAAGGCTATGGTGCAAGGGCCGACACCGGTTGGAGAGACCGGCGAGTCCCCAATGAGGGGGAGCACGATACCATGAAAACGGCGAGAGATCCCGGCAGTCACAGTGCATCTC
>JBAUOX010000148.1:0-9667 GCA_049579985.1 Isosphaeraceae bacterium
CGCCGAGATCGACCGGCGGCCGGGAAGTGACGAGATCGCTCGGGCCTACGAGGCAGCACATCGCGTCGGGCTCTGGCGCTTCGACCAGCGTTGGGCGGGATGACACCACCTCGGGTGGATAGTCAGGGGAAATCCGGTGTCCAGGGGAAATCCGGTGTCCAGGGGAAATCCGGTGTCAGTTGGGAAATCTGAAATCCGGTGTCAGTTCGAATCTGAAATCCGGAGTCAGTTCGTCATTCTTGCCCGAAAAGATGAACCGACACCGGATTTCCCCCCGCGAAAAGATGAACCGACACCGGATTTCCCCCCTTACGTCAAAATGCCAGCCGCGGCCGATCGTGGGTCTGCTCGCGACCCTCACCTGGGTGGAGTGACGTCGTGTCGGGGCACCTTCGCCATGACCTTTCGCGCGCGAGCTTCCAATTCACCGGCCTCGGTCGTTCGGCCTGTTTTGCGGAGGAGGCTGGCGTAAGGCATGAGCACAAGGGCGAGCGTCGGGTTCTCGGGGCCAAGGTTCTTCTCAGTGAGCACGAGTGATCGCTTGAAGGAGTTCTCAGCGTCGCGATATTGTCCGCGGGCCATCTCGATTTGTGCCAGGGTGGTGAGGTTAGCCGCGATGCCGACATGTTCCGGCCCCATGGCCTTTTCTACAATCGACAGCGAGCGCCGGGCGATTTTCTCAGCCTCCGCGGGCTTGCCTTCCCTGAGAAGGACCGCGGCGAGATTGTTGAGGCTCTGGGCCACGTCGGGGTGGTCAGGCCCCAGCGCTTTCTCGCGGATGGTGAGCGTTCGCCGGTAGAGACGCTCGGCATCGGCACACTCGCCCTGATCAAGCTCGAGCCATGCAAGCCGCGTCAGGCTCGCGACCAGCCGGGGATGATCGGCGCCCAGCAGCTTCTCGTCAATCAAGAGCGCACGCTTGGCGTGCTGGCTGCTCTCGGCTTTCTTACCCTGAAAATGCAGGGCGTACGCCAACCCGAAGAGCGATCCGGAGAGCCGCTCGTCGCCGATACGTAGAACTTCCGCTTCGGAGATGGCCTCGCGAAAGAGGCCCTCTGCCTGCTTGTTGTGGCCTTGTTTGAGCGCAGACTTGGCTGAGTAAAGAAGCTGTTTAAACTTCTCCGCCGATGCGGTTCGCTTATTTTCGGCCGTCGCTTTCGGTTCCGAGGAGCGAACAGCGGCCGGATCGTGGTTTTGCGCAGCCGCCGAAGTGTCAACCAACACAACAGGGCAGGCCAGCCAGACCGCCACGCCAAAGGTCGTTCTGAAAGCGGACATTCAAACTCCCAGGCCAGCGTGGATAAAGACGAATCCGGATGCAATCAACTCACAGTCAATCCAGGCTCACGATCGAGTGCCGCGCCAAAACTAACGGACTGCTCATGGCGATTGGGGCGCACCGGGTTATCGCGAAAAAGCTTCCAGTCCCGCGGTCAGGATGAGGCTGCGCGCTGGCACCGACGGCCCTCGAATCAGGGTCTTTGAGAAGCTACTGCCGACCTACCTTGGGCTGCCGACCTACCTTGGGCGAGTAGGGAATCCCTACCTTGGCTGCCTTGGGCGAGTAGGGATGTCCTTCCGGATCGATGCGCGACAGGGCGATGCCGGCAGCTTCGCGAACCCTGGCGTCACCGTCGTGCTCCTCCGCCTTCTGGAGCGCGGGGATGGCATCCTTGGCTTGTTCGCGAAACCCGCCAAGTTTGATGGCGGCGCTGCGGCGGATGTCGCTGCTACTAAGCTTGAGGGCTTCGATCAACGCCGGAACGACCTTTTCCGCGTCGTCCCCCGGCAAGGTGCGCGCCGCGATAATCCCCTCTTTGCCCGACTTCAGATCCGCTATCAACTCGTCGGTCGATTTCCCCTTGCTGCAGCCGCCGCACGCCAGCAAGCAAAGCAACAGACCCCAACCTGTCTGCACGCGCATAACTCAAGTCCTCCGTATGAGTAGGGGCGAAGAACAAGGCGAATGGCCCGCGCCCGCCGGCTGGTGGGGCCGACCCGCGGCAATCAATACGAATCTCCCGAGATGGTTTCGCCGCCGGCTCTGGTCATCAGGTATTGATACGTGCGCCCGTCCATGCCGGTCTTGAGGAAATGCACCGAGCTGTCGGCGAACAGGAAATTGCATCCACCTGGGTGCATGCACCAGAACACATCGGGGTCGTAAAGCGGCCGGTCGCTGTTGGGCTTGTGCGAGAAGTTGCCGTGGCCGAGGCACAAGGCTTCGTCGAAGTCCGCATTGTCGTAGGCGGTGCCATTTCCTTGATTCTGGCACTGGGAGGGAGGAGTATTGGGGCTTGTCCAGGGTGTGGTAGCCATCCACGCGGGGGTCCTTGCTCCCGTCACTGCGCCGACCCAGGTGCTTGGGGCGTGGGCGCTGCAACGCTCGCCGATGGCGAGTGTGTTGCTCAGTCCGTCAGTGATGGAGGCGATGCGCGTGTTACTGTTGCGCCAAAACATGCCGATGCCGGCCTGGCCAAACCCACAGGCCACGCCGAGGCCAGCGATGCCGTCCGTGGGGTCTCCTTGGCTTATGTCGTAGGGGTCGCTGGGATTGGGGTAGGAGGGTTGGGGGTTCCCGGTGGCGTTCATAAAGCATTCCTCCCAGCCGGAGACAGCGGCGTAGTTGGAGTGCGCCACCGTGGCGATCGGGTTGGTGAACGTGCTGTCGTAGAGGATGCAGGGCTGCGGGTTGTAACCATCCGAAGGACACTGGAAGACGGTCAACGACGTCAGCACGGCCGTGCTGTTGCTTGGGTCTCTTATTGCCAGGTTGAAATTGATCGCGCTATACAAGGGCTGCTGTTCCAGGAAGGGCAGCGACATGGCCGCCCAGCCCCAGCCCGATCCCATGTCCAGGTCGGGAGTATAGTTGGGGTTGTTTTGGTAATCGATGTAGCCGGGAGGAAACGCGCCGACACTGCTCTCGTAATTGAACAGCGCGACGCCGATCTGCTTGAGGTTGTTCACGCACTGGGCGCGCCTGGCCGCCTCGCGAGCGGACTGCACGGCGGGCAGCAGCAGCGAGATCAAAACACCGATGATGGAAATCACTACGAGTAACTCGATCAACGTGAATCCCCGAACGGGTGTTCGGGCTCTTCGGAAACGCATGAAATCGCTCCTCTAGGTGAAAACGTATAGACAAATCCAACATCAAACAGGTTAAACCGGCAATAACAGCCGGTACTCTTCCGGCAAGGTTCGCATCAGCACCGTGCGAAGCGCTCTGCGAGACCGACTCAACCGCGACCGGACTGTTCCGATCGGAACACCCAATCGCTGCGCGATCGACGCGTAATCCATCTGATCGTCCAGGCTGAGCACCAGGACTTCCCGGAACTCGGGGGCGATCGCCAACACCGCGGTCATGATGATTTCCACCGATTCTTGTGCTTCCATCGACCGACGGGGATCATCGCGGTCGCTCGGCTCGCGGTGTTCTTCCGCCACTCGGCCTTCGCGGCGGCGGCGTCGAGAACGGCACCGCGCCAGATGCAAGCTCCGGCGGACGACAGCCCCTTTCAGCCAGCCGCGCACGTTTTCCGGCACGTTCCCGCCTAGCCACAAGCTGAGGAGAGATTCCTGAACGGCGTCCCATGCCTGGTTTTCGTCGCCCAGTACGCGCCGGCTCAGCGAGACGAGGTCTCCGAACAGTGGACCGCTTGCCTCGGCAAACGACATTTCGCTTGCGACCTGATCGACTGGAAAGCTGGGCTCAGTGGTGACTTCCGCGTTCTGCCCGCACCTCGAGCCAAGTCGCCAGCCGGTGCCTTTTCCGGTAACACTGCGCTCGCTCTGGATGCGCTCAACCTTTTCCTCGCCGTCTGCCTGGCGAGGACGTTGCTCTATCATCAAACTCATATGCCCCTCACCGTTCGCCTTGAAGCGATGCCGGGCCTTGCGCGAGATCACAGATCTTCAGCCTGTCAGCAACCGCGCGCCGCAGCCCGGATGGTCCTGGTCAAACGCTGCCCGCAAGTTGATGTAGCTCGAATGAGCAACATCTTTGAGCCCGAGCTTCGCATGGGTGATCCATGTCATCGACTTGCCCGAGAGGGCGCCGCCAGACTGGAATCTCAGGAATGTCGAAGCCCGAACTTGGCCATAACCGTGCGCAACGCCATGAGACAGTGCGCCGTGAACAAGGTCAGGAAATGGCCGCGGGAGGCGCGCGAGGATGCGCAAGTGTCCGGGTGGGAGAAGAAGGCAGCGTAGGGCAATCAGGCGTTTCAAGCTCGAAAACAAGAGGCACAACAGCGAAGCAAACCAGGTCGACCGACAACTGAGCTTGTGCCACATAATGGCAAACAAGGCAGTTGTCCGCGTTGTGATCGCAGGGCTGTGGAACGTCTCCCGGGACGGGTGACTTTAATGTCACGCCGGGTCGATGAGATGATCCGGCCAGTTCATGCAAGCACGGTCCGCACACCGTCACTGCCGTGTGGCAGGCGAGCAGCGTGAAGAACAGAAGCTTGCTTAATGCCCGTATCATCAGGGTCCCGGTTGAGCTATGGGTGTGCGTCTTGAAGGCAATCTTGCTCAGATCACCAAAACATCTGGACTGATGAAGGACGCGATCGAAGGTAATCCCAAAGTAGCTCTTCGTGATGCCAGTGACTTTATAGAATGAACCACCTCGGTCCAATCGTCAATAGGCAACATGCCGGACAACCGTTTTAGCCGTAACTCGTGACGAAAAAGTCTAAAATCTCAGCAGGTAACATTCAAGTGCCGCAGTGCACCAAAAAGTTGTAGGCGCTCGCCAGTTGGTGCGCAGCCATCGGCCAGCCGGGGCGGCCCCGTCCGGCTCGAGGAGCCGTCACACTCCCGTCCTGGCGCACCAACTGGCGAGCGCTAGGGAACAATCCCTGCCGGTAGCTGGTTCGGGCAGTGGTCTCCTGACCCCCCCCCCCGTCCTCTGCGACCGCAGCTCTCCCAACCCCCGACCGTCGGCGCGTCACGTGGAGACCTCCGGTCGGCCGAAGGCGGGGTCGGAAGACCAGCGCCGAACATGACCCGGCTGTGACTCACTGTTTGTTCGAGGGTGCCGGTGGTGGTGGAGCAGGGGCTCTCTTCTGCAAATCCTGGTAGCTCATCCCGGAGAAGAATTCCCCGGGCTCGGTGCCGCCGCTGGCCGTGGCCGCCGATGTTGCGGCCAGTGCAGGGGCGATCTGGTTCCTCAGGTCCACGAGCTTGGGGTAGAGCGAGTCGTAGACCTCCTTCTGCTTGGGCGTGGTCGCCGATCCAAAGCGGAGGTTGAACGCGTTCATGAAGCCGAGCAGCTCGCCAAACGTGGCGTCGGGACGCTTCTCCACGCCGGCGAGGAGCAGGTCGATCGCGGGGGTATCGAGCATGGCGACCAGACCGTGCAGGGCCTTGAGGTACTTGTCGGCCTCCACGCGATCCTTGGAGTTCCTGGGCAGCAGCTTGTCGGCCTTGGCCTCGGCCTGGTTGATCGCCGCGAGCAGTTTCTCGATCGTCGCCTTGTCGGGGGTCTTGTCCTCCTCGATCTGCTTCCGGATCTCCTGGCCCAGTGCCTTGATGGTTTCGCGATCGGCCGCGAATTGGGGAGCCATGAGGGCCTTGGGTGGACCACCATTGACAAGCTGGTGGATGCTCACCGTGATCGCGGCGGAGGCATACTGGAACGGGATGTTGCGGATCGTCTCACCGCCAATCTTGACCTGGCCGCTCTGGAGGGCCTTGACGTAGATCCGGGGATCGTTGATCTCGTCGAGCACGACGTTCATCGCGTCTCCCCGGTAGATGTCCGCCCGCTCGGGGTTGTTCCGGAGCCGGTCCCTGATCTTGTCGGCGGCCTGGTTGGTCTGGAACCGCTCCATGGCCAGTTTCCCTTGATGAAGCCGATTGGCATTCATCTGCGCTTCATACACATACTGGTTCCAGCGCATGACCGTGTCGGTGTTGATTGAGTTGGCAACGGCCGTCTGCTGGTTGTAGTAGCCGGCGCCCATCGCGTAGGCCCCCAGTCCCCTGGCGATGTCGCCCTGGGCGGTCTGTCCGCCCCAACCTCCCCAGCCGTAACCCCCGTACCCTCCGGGGTAGCCCCACTGGGCCTGGGCACATGCTCCTTGGATTAATGCCAGTGCGAACACCGAGGCGCAAGCTCTGAGGGATTGCCGAGTCATCATTCTTCCCCTGGACTTGGATCGTGAAGTGCGCCGCGATCAGCGATTTCGTTGTCGGTTTCGTCCGGTTCGCACGTTCGGTCGCAAGCGTATCCACTCGAGTCGCAGGCGGCTTCCGACGAATCCGAACGTTGGTTTCAAAGAGCATTGCCGACCCGTTGAGTTCCTGACCGATGATAGTTTTTCAAGATAACTCAAGGGCAGCTTTGCGACAAGGATAGGGCGCGAAGCTTCAAATCAGGCTCGTCCTTTGCGGGGAGTTCGACGGCGACCGGGCTGCAGGCTGGAATCGACGCGTGTTCTTGGCTACATTGTGCATCCAGAGCTCGGCGCGGAACCTGGTTCATGTCGAAGGTGGCTGGCCTGTCGGCTCGAGTCGAGCTCAGATCCTGCGCCCTCGCCACTTTTCCTCCTCTTATCGCACGGTCGCCGATGAATGACTTCGACAGTCCAAGGGGAAGGTTCTATCTGCTGACGGCAAGCTCCCTGGCGACGGTGGCTGCGGCCCTGAGCGGCTGCGACCGCACGCGCACGGCGACCGCCGCTCCGCGCGAGACCCCGGTGCCGACGGTCACTGTGGTGCGGGCCCGCAAGATGGACGTGCCGATCATCCGCTTTCCCAACGGGACGACGCGGGCACTCAACCAGGTGACGATCCGAGCGCGGGTGAAGGGGTTCCTCAAGGAGGTGCATTTCACCGAGGGCTCGAACGTCAAGAAAGACCAGCTTCTGCTGGTCATCGAAGAAGAGCCGTTCAAGGTCAAGGTCGCGCAAACGAAGGCGGTCCTCGAGGAGGCCGAAGCCGCGCTCAAGAAGGCCAAGGAGTCCAGGGCCAAGGAGGTGGCCAAGGCCCGGGTCTCCCTCGACCAGACCCAGCTTCAGCTCGATCGGGTGGAGGAGCGCCGGGAACGTAACCTGGTGACGCGGAAGGCAGCCTCCCAGGAAGATTATGACCAGGCCAAGGCCAAGGTCGAGAAGAGCGCGGCCCAGGTCGAGGCGGACAGCGCGAGCCTGCAGCAAGCGATCGCCGATTACGAGATCAACATCCTGTCTGCCCAGGCCAAGATCGACCAGGCCAGGGCCGATCTTCAGGCCGCCGAGATCGATCTCGGCTACTGCCGGATGTTCTCGCCGATCGACGGCCGGATAGGCGAGCTGCAAGTGAAGCTCGGCAACCTTGTCGGTCCGGCGGCCTCGATGGACGATACGACCTCGCTGGTCTCGATCCAGCAGCTCGATCCCATGGGCGTCGATCTCCGGTGCGCGTCGCGCTATCTGCCGGTCATCACCAGGCTCGTCAAGAAGGGGCTGGAGGTCAAGCTGAAGATCGGCGGCCTGAAGGCCCATCCCCACACGGGCAAGGTCACGTTCATGGACAACACCATCGAGCCCACAACCTCGACGGTCCTGGTCAAGGCCGAGGTCCCCAATCCCGACCAGACGATACTGCCCGGCGAATATGTGAAAGTGGAAGTGAATATCGGCGAGTACGCCGGCGGAATCGTCATTCCCGACGCGGCCGTGGTCGAAGCCCAGGAAGGCTCACGTGTCCTTTTGGTCGACGACCAGAACAAAGTTGGGGTCGCCATTGTCAATCGGCTGGACGTCTATCAGGGACTGGTGGTCACCGAGTCGGGCCTGAATGAAGGCCAGAAAGTGATCGTCAAGGGCGTCCAGCTCGTCCGCCCGGGGCAAACCGTCAAGACCGAGGAGGCGGAACTGGACAAGTTCATCAGGCCTGATTCCGAGTCCGAAGTCCCCGATCCGCTGGACAGCCCTCTCATGCGGATCCGGGGCGCGGCAGTGGGCGCCCCGAACGCGCCGGCCTCTAACAAGCCCGCCAAGGGTCCGTCGTGACATCACCTTCCCAGGCTCTGCCTCCGGGTTGCCTCCCCGGGCCAACGCCGCCTTGGTTCCGGAACATCCACTCCGTGAGACCGACAATCCATGGTCAACTTCTTCATCGGGCGGCCGATCTTTGCCACTGTCCTGGCCCTGCTCCTGGTGCTCATTGGCGGCATCTGCATGGGTGTGCTGCCCGTGTCGCTCTATCCCGATATCGTCCCTCCCCAGGTCCAGATCACCGCGACCTACACGGGTGCCGACGCCCAGACAGTCGCCGACTCGGTGACCACCCCGATCGAACAGAAGGTCAACGGGGTGAACGGCATGATCTACATGTCGTCGGACAGCACGAGCAATGGTGTCTCGCGGATCCTGGTCACGCTGGATGTCGGGTCGTCCCAGGACATCGGGGCCATCGACGTCCAGAACAAGGTTGATACCGCCAAGCCCACTCTTCCTCCCGAAGTGACCCAGGTCGGTGTCGAGAGCAAGAAGACCACCACCAACATGGTCTGCGTGGTCAACCTTGTGAGTCCCGGGGGAACGTACGACTCGAACTTCCTCGACAATTACGTCCAGATCAATATCGTGGACGTCCTCAAGCGAATTCGCGGGATCAGCGACATCAACGTCTTCGGCCGGAAATACGCCATGCGGATCTGGCTCGACCCGGACCGGATGGCCAGCCAGCAGATCTCTCCGGACGAGGTGATCGACGCGATCAAGTCCGAGAACCGCCAGGCCGCCGCCGGCAAGATCGGCGCTCCGCCCGTCCCCTCCGGCCAGCGGTTCGAGTTCCCGGTCACCGCCAAGGGGCGATTGTCGACGGTGCCCGAGTTCGAGCAGATCATCGTCCGGGCCAAACCCGACGGCTCGAAGGTGTTCCTCAGCGATGTGGCCCGGGTCGAGCTCGGCTCGGAGACCTACGAGCAGGGGGGCTACCTCAGCGGCAAGGCCGCCGCCACGATCCCGATCTACCAGTACTCGAGCGCCAATGCCCTGTCGATCGTCGAACAGGTCAGGCACGAGATGGACCGGCTGGCCCGCGATTTTCCCCCCGACGTCGAGTACCGGATCGCCTTCGACACGACCCGGTATGTCGCGGAGAACATCAACGAGGTGGAACACACCCTGGTCGAGGCCTTCGTACTGGTCTTGATCGTCGTGTTCGTCTTCCTGCAGGGGCTGCGCACCACCTTGATCCCCATGGTCGCGATCCCCGTCTCGCTGATCGCCACGTTCGGACTCATGGCCGCGTTCGGGTTCTCGATCAACACGCTCACTCTCATGGGCCTGGTCCTGGCGATCGGCCTGGTCGTGGACGACGCGATCATCGTGGTCGAGAACGTCGAGAAGTACCTCGAGCGCGGCTACAAGCCGCTGGAAGCCACCCGCGCCGCCATGGCCGAGATCACCACGCCGATCGTCACGATCACCCTCGTCCTGGCCGCCGTCTTCGTTCCGGTGGCATTCATCCCGGGACTTACCGGCCGGCTCTACAACCAGTTCGCCCTCACGATCGTCTTCTCGTTCATTTTCTCGGCCGTCAACTCACTGACCTTCAGTCCGGCCATGGCCCGGCTCTTTCTCAAGGCCAAGACCCACCACGGCGAGTCGAGGTTCTTCTTCTTCCGCTGGTTCAACCGTGGAATGACGTGGCTGGAGAACTC
>JBAUOX010000149.1:0-3415 GCA_049579985.1 Isosphaeraceae bacterium
TGCTCATGATCGCGGTCATCGGCTGGTTGAGCTCGTGTGCCAGCGTGGCCGCCAGCTCACCCATCATCGAGATTCGGTTCGCGTGGGCCAGCTCGTTGAGCAGGCTGCGCGCTTCGTGCTGGGCACGGTTGCGATCCGTGACGTCCAGCACGAGTGCGTAGAATCCCCGCACGTCTCCCTGTTCCTCGCAGTCGGGCACGTAGGTCGCCTCCACCGCGCGGGGTTGTCCTCCCTGGCTAAGTATTTCCGTGGTGAAAGAGACCTGCTCGCCGGAGAGTGCCCGCTCAACGTACGGTCGAACACTCCGATAGAGCTGCTCGCCCAGGACTTCCCGGATTGTACGACCGAGCGCCTGACTCGGACTGAGGCCGAACCACTGCTCGTAGGCTCGGTTGACGAACTGGTAACGCTGGTTTCGGTCGACGTGGGCGATCAACGCGGGCAAGGAATCGGTAATCAGGTGGAGCCTGCGCTGGCTCTGGACCAGGGCAGATTCGGCCCGAGCACGACGGTGCCTGTGAATCAACAGGCCCGCGATCAGCAGCGTCTGGACGCTCAGGAGTGTCGCCGCCGCGACCACGTACCAACGGTATTGCTCCCACAGTGTCGGCGGACGGAAAAGGACCGTGCTTCGCGGCGGGAGGAGGCTTTCGCTGATGCCCCAGCGCTGAAGCTCCCGCCAGTCATAGGCAGGCGCCATGAGCCCCATCGGCGGCGGAGAGCAACTGGCCGGCGGCTCGCCCTGGAGGATGCGGACGGCCACCGCCCCAGCCGCGATGCCCAGCGTCCGGTCCACGCAGAGTCGCCCTCCGATGGTCCCGGAGCCTAGCTCACTCTCGTAGCAGGAAAAGAACGGCGTGGTGGCGACGGACCGCAGTCCTTGCAGCGCTTCGTCCTGTTCCAGAGTGACCCCGGCGGCATCCTGGTGCACGATCGTGTAGAGGACCGCCGAGTTCGCCGGCAGCGCAGCGACCTCTCGCTTCATCTCTTCGAAGGAGAGCTCGTCGAGCCAGCGGAGGCGGACACGACCCGAGAGGAAGGCTAACTCTCGTTGTGCCTCCCGCCGCCAGAATTGCTCCAGCCGCGATGCGCCGATGGCGACGGCGATGGTCTTCGTGTTCGGTAATAATCGCAGGATGTTGTCGACGAGATCGGGCAAGTCATACCTACCGCCGACATAGGCGGTCATCGGCGTGAGCGCCGCGGGCGGCAAGTTGCGCTGCTCGGTTGCGGCGATTAACATGGGCGTCCCCGGAAAGAGGCGATCGCGGTTCTGAACAGCAAATCGCGTCGCCGGGGCGCCAAACGGCACAACCAGATCGAGTGGACTTTCCGCCAGGCGATTGGCTAGAAAATCCGCCAGTGCCTTGTCACCTTCCGACACACCGATGCGGCTCGCCTCCATGGGGATCTCGTAAAGGTCGAGGGGACCGGACCATCGGCGAGACACTTCCGCTCGGAAGGAGGCAATGGACACGGTGAAAATCGAGACGTTGCGGCCGAACGAGTCCAGGATCAGCACGCGCCTGGGAGCCTTCCTGGGCTCCTGCGCATGAATTGCGGGCAGGGCCATCAGGATCAAGACCAGATGGAGGATTCGCAATCGCATGATGGACATCTGAACGCAAGACCGAATGCTGAACGAGGTCAACTCCCCCGTAAGCATAATGGTGTGAAGGGTCTAGACTCAATCTGATCGTTCCTTAATGAACGACCCGACAATAAGCTCGGCACAGGTTGGGCGGTTTGTCAGCCCTGCGTCGTCTCATTATTCCCACTTCATCCCCGGACGTGACTGGACGGATGATCCAACCGGGGATTCCCGAACCGAGAACCTCCCGAGGCTCGCTGGCGGGTTTCACAGGGTAGGACCAAGGTCCAATAGATCAGACGCAAACAATCGGATTAACTTTCCTCAAGAATCGCAACGGCGCCAGCACCAGGGCCGGCCACCGGCAGCCGATTCACCCGAGGCCGAGCGGAGCTCAGGCAGTCCACCGAGTTCGCTTGACCCTCGAGCGCTCCGGTCGATTGTTCCGCTCCGTCGATCGTGATGAAGACCACCCCAACAGTCATCCATCGATGGTTCATTGAACGCCATGTCTATAATATCGACATGTAATGTTATGCGTGATTATCGTCCATTGGTTTCGCCGCCTGCAATCGCGGCCGGGGCAGCGGGATCGTTCGTCGTGACCGATGTCGATCACCTCGCGGCCGTCTTCCCCTCGTGGGACATGAGATTCATCCAGGTCGACCCCGGGCGGCTTCATGCCAATGTCGGCTGCACCCGGTTCGGCGGCATGCTGGATCGCCGGGTGCGAACGGACCGAAAGATCCAGGTACGAGGCATCCCCCGCGGTTCTCAATACGTCTTCACCCTGATCACGGAGGCAAACGAGTGCTGGCGGTTCCGTGGAGGCCAGCGGCTCCGGCCGGGAGAGATCAAGATCGATTCTCCTGGCGAGGAACTGGACGAGATCTACGACGCGGGATCGGAGGGACTGTCTCTCGAGATCGATGAGGCGATGCTCCGCGAGGCGCTGGCGATGACATCAAGTAAAGATCCCGATGAAGTTCTGCCGCGTGGATTCGTGCTCCGCCCGACGGCTCAGGCGTTCCGCGCCTTTCAATCGCGGCTCCGTCAATGGGTGACGCTCCAGGTGGCAAGCCAGCCGGAAGTTACCGAACGCGACGTCGCGGCGCACGTCTTGGACGACTACTTGGATGCGGTCTGCTGCCTGCTGGTCGACGACGTCGAGGAGGGCAGGTCAGTTGGCCCCCGTGGGGGGCGCCTCGACCTGGCGCGCGAGGCCGAAGAGATCATGGAGAGCTTTCCCGATCGCCCCCTGACGACGACAGACCTCTGCCAGCAACTTTGTGTCAGCCGGCGATCGCTCTTCTACGCCTTCCAGGACACTTTCGGCGTGAGCCCGATGGCCTACTACAAGGCCAAGCGGCTGAGCCGCGTGCGCACGGAATTGAAGGCCATGGATCCGGCCTCGACGACCGTCCGCGAGGTGGCCCTGCGCTGGGGCTTCCACCACGCCGGGCAGTTCGCCCATGACTACTCCCGGCATTATGACGAACGGCCTTCCGATACCCTTCTGAAGCGACGCGCCCCGCGCGCGGCGAACCTCGCCGTTGCGACCGGACGCTGGATGACGCGCTCGTCCCCTCTTCGACCTGACTCACTCCAAGAGACCAGCGGAACCCCAAAGGCACCGTCCCACGGTCTCTTCTCCGCTCCCTCTCGATAGCCCAGGTCTCCCAATGGAAGGTAGATTCCGCTGGACGCGATGCGACGAGAACTGGAGATCTCAGCTCGGAGTGATGACGACAAGACGATCAAGCACGAGAACAGAATAAGGGACACCATGAGCGCGAATGCAGAGAGGCAGCGGCTTGAAGAGGT
>JBAUOX010000150.1:0-1613 GCA_049579985.1 Isosphaeraceae bacterium
GAGTTCTCAAAGTGCATCAGAATCATTAAGTGAACAGTATTAGATTATGAGGACGCCCAGACGCTCAAATACGCCGACCTGGTCGAGCGTGAGAGTGAGTACGTGAGCAAAATCACTCAGGAAGTGAATGCGTATGACAATCTCATTCTGGAGGTTTGCGATGAACCGTCCAATTTCACTCCGCACGCGGAAGCCGGTCCCTGGGTAGGTCACATGTTGCAGGTAGTGCATGATACCGAAGCCAAGCTGCCCAAGAAGCACCTCGTGGCGCAGATGGTGGAAGGACCGATAGGAGGCCCTATTGATTTCTCGGGAAGTCCCCTTCTATCGATTATTACCGGCCAGTACGTGTGGGGAGGAGAAGCGGATAGCGAGCAGATGGGAGGGATGATGGGCCTGGACTATGAATACCACTACAACAAACCGATTGAGATGAACGAAACCCCATACTACCCATTTCAATACGGAGAAGGCGACCCCGTTTTGGACTCTCGAGTGGAAGCCTGGGAGTTCATGGTCGGAGGGGGAGCAGGTTTTAACCATTTGAACTCGCGGTACACGGTTGAGGACCCAGCGGGCGACACTCCTGATAACGCTCAAGTGCTGGGCGCCTTGCGCAACCTGAAGAACTTCATCTACAGCTTCGACTTCATCCAGATGCGTGCGGATAAGAGCTTCGTGGTCAGCGGCGTGCCCGAGGGAGCATACTGTCGAGGCATGAGTCAACGAGGAGAGCAGTATGCGCTCTATTTCCACCATAGCCGGCTTGCGCCAGACCTGATGTACTACATCGCGATGCCGGGGCATTTTAGCGGGACCTTCGTGTTGGATGTACCTGGAGGGACCTACAAAGCAGATTGGGTTGACCCTGCCTCGGGCCTGGTAATCAGCAGTGTCACGTTTACGCACCAAGGGGGAAGAATGGAACTCGACACTCCCCCGTATACCTTGGACCTTGCCTTGCGCATTAAGCGCGCTCGCTAAAGGTCAAAGCATATCGAGCGAGTCATGCCACTTACTGGTCTCCTGCTGGTCGGACTGCTCTGGCAGCCAGCGCAGGTATCTCACAATGACCGCAATATCCGAACTCTCGCACAGATCAGTAGAGAAGCCGACGACGCAATCGTCGCCGGAGATTTTGGCGCGGCCGTTGCCCTCATCGAGAAGGGTCTGAGGATTGACCCGGAGTGGAAAGACGGGTTGTGGAAAGCCGGACTGGTTCTTTACCAAGACAACCAGTTCGAGCCGGCTCGGGGTTATCTCAATCGACTCACACAGGTCGAGCCGACTCGAGGCGTCGCCTGGGCCCTCCTGGGAATGTGCGAGTTTCAGCGTCACGAATTCCAGGCCGCAATTGAAGACATTGCCCGGGCCGATCGCCTTGGGATTCCGGAGCAGTCCGGCATGCGACGTGTGGCCTTGCTGGATCGTGCAATCGCTCAAACCGACCTCAGCAACTTCGGAACAGCCGTTGCACTCCTGGCAAAACTCGTGCCTGCCGAAAGCCCGGAGGAGCGCGACCAACTCATCACCGTCTTCGGGTATGCTTCCCTGCAAAGATCCACAGATGCCTCCCTCTCGCCTCAGCAAACCGCCCTGGTGCACGACTTGGG
>JBAUOX010000151.1:0-8272 GCA_049579985.1 Isosphaeraceae bacterium
GTCTCCTGACCTTGCCACTTGGCCGACCGAAGGTCTCCAACCGAGACCTAACGTCCAGCAGACGGCGGGGTCTGGAGACCCGCGCCGAACCGCGCGCTACATCAAAAGAATTCAGGACGGGTCAGAAATCACGATCTGACCCGTTCACCACCGCGCGAGCGAACCGGCTCACGGCCGAGGCGATGGCGCGGGCGGCCGAACGGGCAGCCTCGCTGGGGGCCGACTCGATCGCAGCGCGGGCATTCTCGTAGGCAGCCGCGGCGCGGCCGGCATCTTGCTCGAGGACGGCCAGGCCATAGCGCGCCTCGAAGAGCGAAGGATCGGTTGCGAGGGCCTGCTCGTAGGCATTGCGTGCCGCATCGAGCTGGCCTTCCGCGAAGTAGGCGACCGCGAGCCGTGCGTCGCGGACAGCCGGCCGGGGGACCGCCGACGCCCGCCGCCAGAGGTCGCGCGCCTTTTCGGGCTCGCCGAGGTGCAGATGTAGAGTCGCAACGCGGTCGAGGATATCCCAGGGCGCTTTCTCCGGCGGATAGGCCCGATCCAGGATCTGGGCCGCCGTGCCTGGCCGGCCGCGGGCAAGCTGCTCGGTCACGACCTGATCGAGATCAGCCAGGTTCTTCCAGGTGGAGGCAGGAGAAGGGCCAAGCCGCTGCTGGATCCGAACCCGCGACGCGTCGGCCTGGGCCAGGTGAGCCCTTTGCAGAGGATTGATCGGTTGCACCTCGACCAGGCGATCGAGCACCGGCAGCTCGGCCTCATCCATCTGCCGGGCCTCGAAGACCTGCTCCAGGCCCAGCAGGGCCATGAAATCGCGCGGGGACAGGTCGACGGCGCGGCGAAACGCATAGGTTGCGCGAACGAGCGGTAGATCGAAGACCGGGTCGAACGGCAATCGAAACCGGGGAGCCGGCTGGGCCGGTGGATCGCGCAGCAGCTCGATCTGCCCCAGGGTCTTCCAGCCCTCCAGCGAGTTCGGGTCGGTCTCGACGATCCGCCGCGCGTAGTCCTGGGCGAGCCAGACCAGCGGGCGGGCCGCGTCTCCCCGGCCGATCGCGAAGCTCAGGTAGTTGCGCACACCTTTCGCCGCCGCCAGGAGCTCAGCGAGGCCATGAGGCTCGGTCGCCGGGTCGGGCCGGAAATGGCGTGCTCCGAAATCGATCGTGTGCGTCTTGACCGGTGCGTAAGAGTCGTGAAGGAAGACCGCGACGATCGGATCGAACCAAACGCACTTCCAGTGCCGGCTGGCCAGCAAGCCGGCCCCGATCCCAGCGTTGTCGACGTGATCGACAAGGATGCTGGGCCGGCCCAGCCGATTCAGCTCGTCCTCCCAACCGGGCTGGTCGGCAGCGATGTTTTTGCCCAGCTTCTGGTACTCGTCGAATAGCTCGGCCCCGGCGATTTCCAGACGAGGGTCAGTGAAGACGGTACGGCCCGGTCCGTTCTCCCGCTCCGGGCTGTGATAATACTCGAACACCGCGGCATGGGCGTTGTGGTAGCTCAGAAAACGGTCGGGCATTCCCGCGGTGCCGGCGAACTTCACGGCCTCGTGGGGGAACCAGAGCGGCTCCTCTCCCCAGCCGATTGTGCGGCCCTCGCCGGTTTGCGCGTAGAACTGTCCAGCGCCGACCCAGAGCAGCAAGACTGCCACCGCGATGAGTGTGGCGAGGCGCGGCTTCAGGCCGCTTGAAACGAGGCGCGCCGGATCTCGTGCGGCCGCGAGCTGGTGCCGGGCCGCAACCCACTCGGCAAAGTTCCACGCGGTGACCGAGCCGACCACCGCCGCGAATTGATGGCTGTTGCGTGTGGCCTGCAGGCTGAGCAGGCTGAAGGCCGCGTACATGAGCAGCCGGAATGGACTGATCCGCCAGCTTCCTTCGCCCCCGTCCAGATCGAGCGCAGCACCCCGCTTTTTCCGCCCGGCTCGGGAGGACCGCGAGGATTTCCGCGCGGCCGACGAGCGCCGCGAATTCCCCGGTACGGGCGCGGCGCCGGGCTTGTCGGCAGCACCGGAATCCGCCTCACGTCCGCGCAGGCGAACCGCGATCAGCCAGCCGATCGGCACCAGGAAGCTCAGGGCCCCCAGCAGCATCGTCGCCAGGTGAAGCTGGAGAGGCAGGTTCGCCAGCCCGGACTTCTCAATGAACAGCGGAATCGGCATCAGCTCGGCGATGCTGCGGGAGAAGATCGGGTTGCTCATGGTCCTGGCCAGTTCCAGGGGATAGATCGCCCCCCGCAGGCCGTAGGGATTGAGCAGGCAGGCAAGCCCGGTTGCCACGCACGCCGGCACGACCGTCCGCCACCATCGAATGTGCTCCGGGGCCAGGGCGCCGCGGCGAAGGGCGGCATCAATGAGCGCAAAAACCAGCACAATCGGGCCCAGCACGAACAACCCGTGCGTGTTGACCCATGCCAACTGGACCAGCGGCAAGAGCCAGGCCAGCACGGGAAAGCGGTCCCAGCGGCAGACCACCGCAAGGTCTATTGCCAGGTAGAGCAGGCTCAGGGTCTCCGGTCGGACGTACATCCGCCCGCTGAGCACCAGGAGGGCGGGAAGCCAGGCAAGGATCATCGTCCAGACTGGCCACGATCGCCGGCGCGCGGTGATCAGCAGGAAAACAGCCAGGCATGTGATCACCGCCTTCACCAGGGTGAGCGCCGGCACGCCGCCGTGCTCGCGGACCCAACTGATCCCGACCTGGAAGATCCAGTGCAGGTCAATCCACGGCATGCCCTGGCGTGTGAACGTGTAGAAATCGACGCGGGGAACCTGGCCGGTCTGGCGAATCAGGTCGCCGGTCCGGAGATGCCAGTAATAGTCGGCATCCTTGAGCGGGAAGATGCCCAGCAGAAAGGTGAGCGCAAGGAAAAGCGCTATCAGGCAAGCGTCGATGACCCGTAGCCCCCAGGACGGCCGCTCGGCAGAGCCGATCTTCCGGCCCGGCCGCGACCGTGCGGTCTCGGACCCGGGTCGCGGCTCCGGAGGACTCACCGTGGACATGAACACGCTCCTATGATATATGCATCAACACGATGATTGTGGAAGCGAATCGATAATCCCAGTCTACCGGCCGGGCCGCACCTGGGTCGAGGCTTCGCGGCGCCGGCCGCGGCCGCCGATCCGCCCGGCGACGGTTCCGGAGAGGTTGCATACCCGGCGGACGGCTGATAACTTTCATCTTCCGGCTTCTGCCGGAGTATCGCTTGTGATCCCTCCCGCGACGTTGTGCCACCCTACATCGGTGTTCCCATCCGTTTCCAATGCAACTAGGAGGTCGAAATGAGCCGCCAAGTGACAGCCACCGCCGTCTTGCTGGCAGCCGGTCTGATGGTCGTCTGGGGAGCCGGGGGAGTGCTCGCCGACGAGCCCAAGGTGGGCGAGCCGGCACCCGCCTTTTCACTCCCCGGTTCGGACGGCAAGATTTACTCGTTGGCGGATTACAAGGGCAAGTCCGCCGTCGTGCTCGCCTGGTTCCCCAAGGCGTTCACGACGGGCTGCACCGCCGAGTGCAAGTCATTCGCCCAGGGGGGTGATGTCCTGAAAGGTTTGAACGTCGCCTACTTCACCGCCAGCGTGGATGTCCCTGACAACAACAAGAAGTTCGCCGAGTCGTTGAATTGCGACTACCCGATCCTCAGCGATGCCGACAAGAGCGTGGCCAAGGCCTACGGCGTCGTCCATGAAGGACGCCCCGTTCCCGAGCGGTGGACCTTCTACATTGACAAGGAGGGGATCATCCGGGCCATCGACAAGAAGGTGGTCACCGCGAACGCCGCCCCCGACGTCGCCGCGAAGCTCAAGGAGCTGGGAATCGCCGGTAAGTGAGTGGATCGGAGATCGACGCCAGGCGGAGCCGCCATGGTGCGGCGGAGCGGCACCACGGCTTTGCCGGCGGTCACGTCCTCTGCGAGGCTCCATCTCGCTGCTGTCTTTGCACGCGAGCCCAGCGATATTTCAACTCTCCGAGGATCTTCCAGAAAAGCCGGCTATGCATCCGGCCGGGCACGCGTCCACACGACCGCGCCGAGAACGAAAAGGGCTCGGTGTACTCGAGATGGTGGGCCATCTCGTGGAGAAACGTGTCGAACAGTTCTTCCACGGGCCGAAGACCTTGCTCGCGGTCCCGTGCATAGATGCGAATCAGCCGGCGCGACTTGTAATAGCCGCCCAGCACCCGCATGGTGGCCCGGTTGTTGATGTCCAGGTCATAATCGATGCGACACTCGTAGATCCTCTCGAAGCGATGGCGGAAGAGGGGGCCCAGCGCGGAGACAGGGGGCGTGAAGAGTGCGGTCAGCGGAGCGGGGCCCGACCCCAGACCCGATCCCGCGCCCCGGGGCGGATTTCCCTCATCCGCGGACCCGACCTCGATCTCAGTTCTCGGCACGAGGATGTCGTTGTCGCGTCCCTGCCCGCGCCGCCTGGGGTTCGGTTGGGAAGGAAGTGATTCGTCCATGGCTCGTTCCGCGCATCGAGGAGAGAAGAAGGGACGCCGCGCATCCGTCCGTTCTTGCCGGGCAGACCGGGAACCGCGGCCGAAGGAATCCGTCCATCGAACAGAGGAGGGTCAATACGTCGCCCGGCCCCCACTGATGTCGTAACACTGACCGGTCGTGAAGCTTGCCTCCGGGCTTGCCAGATAGTGCACCACCGCGGCCACCTCGTCAATGGTTCCTGTGCGACCGATCGGAATCGACAGAGCGCGAAGAAGTTGGGACCCTGTACGACATGGTGAAAACCTACCAGGTTTGCCGGCCCTTCGCTACACTCAGCAAGCGGCAGCAGTCGGTGCGTCGAACATGACCCCCCTCGGCAGGCCAAGGAAATGTGAGACGCTCTGAACCGATCCGATACGCCGGATGCGAGCGAGCGACGATGACAGACCACGATCAGCCGGTTCTCGTCCTGACCAACGACGACGGGATCGATGCGCCGGGAATGCAGGCGTTGCTCCAGGCGGCGAGCGGTCTGGGCCGGTGCCGGGTGATCGCTCCTTGCGGACCCCTCTCGGGCTGCGGCCACCAGGTGACGACGCATCAGCCGATCCGGATCACGCCTGATGGCCAGGGACATCTGGCTGTCGCCGGTACGCCCGCCGATTGCATCCGCCTGGCCATTTTCGCGCTGGCGACCGACGTTCGCTGGGTCCTCTCGGGCATCAACGCCGGGGGCAACCTCGGAACCGACGTCCATAGTTCGGGCACGGTGGCAGCCGTGCGCGAGGCGGCGATCCGCGGCGTGCCGGGCATCGCGGTCTCGCACTTCATCGCGCGAGGACGGGCGATCGACTGGCCGCGCGCGGCCGTCTGGACCAGCCGGGTGCTCCGCAGGCTGATGGCCGAACCGTGTGAGCCGGCAACGTTCTGGAACGTCAACCTTCCCCACTTGGCCTCGGGAAGTGAAGAGCCCGAGATCATACTCTGCCCGCTCGATGCATCACCGCTGCCACTGGACTATCGCATCGAGTCAGGCATGGCCACGTATACGGGCGATTATCAGGGCCGTACCCGGCGGCCCGGGGCGGACGTCGCAGTCTGCTTGGGCGGTCAGATCGCCGTGACTCAGATCCGGCTGCTCGATCCGCCTGGCGAATCGGTTCGTGGAGCTTCCTGAGATTTCCGGCATGGTTCAAATCCTGGGTTTTTCAGGTAACAGTACGGACCGTCCCCGGGCCTCGACGGTGGAGGTTCTTTCTGTCGTCGGACCGATAGCCGACTCAGGAACGCTGGAAGCGGTTCCAGCCCAGCATGTTTCACCCGTGCGGGTGGGGTTGACCTCTCAACTGATACCGATCGTGAAAAGAGAGCCAGTTTCGATCGTCAGGCGAGCGCCACCGACAGTGTCTCCTTCCTTTCTCTTCCAACCCAAGGCGAACAAAGCCGTCTTCTTCTTTGTCTCGTTCCACCAAGGGGTGACGCAGTCCGGAATCTTGTTCCTCGTTTCGATCGAGCGAGGAACCTCACGCCGGGTTTACCACCATCGTCCTTGGCTGTCTGACATGAGCCAGCTTGGGGGTGCTCCCTGTCGGTTCCTTGCGCGCCCTGGCTGTGGCACGCGTCGGTGTTGTCGGACCGACGCGCATAAGGCATTACCTTCCGCTGGACCAAGCAAACTCGTCTCCAAATCAACCGCCAGCACTGGGTCAATCGATTGCCAGCGATCCCCGAAGTGGGAAGACCATTTCGAAAGCACTCCACTCGACGGAGCGGTTACGGAAGGTCTCTGGCGACTGCGGGAACTTCTCCGGTAAAATAATCAAAGGAACCCCTGCGTCCGGCCGCTTCAGGACGCGGTAGGCTTTGAAGGTGCGAAACTCATGGCAACCTCTGCCGCCGACGCCCCACTGACGGTGTCCACTGATGGGACGGCGGGACCGTACGTCGTAGTCACCTCCGAGCAGCTCGGCCCCGTCGTCGAGGCGCTGCGCGCCGAGGGGGTCCGGTTCCAAGTTGACCAGGAGGCGGTCCTGCTGAACGGCGCGCCCGCTCTCGCCGTGATCGACCTCGGCATGGGGGCGGACGTGACGCGGGTGCAGGGCGTTCTGGACCGCGTGGCCGCCGAGCTGCAGAGGAAGGGGCGGAGAGGGCATCGTGCTCCGACCCGCAAAGAGCTGATCATCCGGGGCGACGCGGCGGCGATGCGGGAGTTGCGGGGGCGCATCGAAACAGGGTCACACGGCGGGTGGGAACGCCGCGCCGAGGTCGAGGATCGCTTTCGCCAGACGCTGCCCCCACGCACGGTCGCCTTCTGCTTCTCAAAGCTGGTCCCGGCCGTCAACCGCCAGGTGGCGGTCCTCATGCAGGGCCGCGGACCGGGGATGTGGGAGGAACTGCACCTGTCCGGGATCGTGCCTTTGACGGGGCGGGGGCAGCTGGACCTTGCCCAGCACGATCAGGTGGTCACCGACTTTCAGGAGACGTTCGTCAAGCCGCTGGCACGAGATCTCGGCGTCCGTGTACTCGATCGCAGCGTGAGCGCCCAACCGTCGTTGGAGGAGGTGCTCTCGACGGAGGCCATGGCGCGGCTCCGCGCCTTCGCGGCTGCAGCCAACAAGAACACCCTTCACGAACTCGACTTGCGGCGGTGGGCCGGCTTCATCGGACGGACCCACCTCGACGACACGGTGGTCGATCCGGACCTGCTGGACGCATGGCTCGCGGATGAGGGGTTCCAGGCAAATCAACGTGAGGCGCTGATCCGCGAATTCGACTCTGGACGCCGTCTCCTCAACGCGTACGACGATGAGCGGCGCGAGTAATGCCCCCAACAGCAACGGTCGTCGCCCAGCTCACGGCTGACCCGAAGCCGGTAATCTGTCTGGACACCTGCGACATCCTCGAAGTCGTCCAGTGCCTCGACTGGGAGAAGCCCGGCGCTCCCAGGGGCGTCACGTGCATCGAGCCGGCCCGCCGGCTGCTCAACACCCTCGCGGTCGATCCCGGCCGGGCGATGGTGGTCATCACAGACCTGGTCCACACGGAGTGGAACCAGAACATCGCTGGCGTCCGGAAGAAGGCGGACGAGTTCCTCGCAAGAATCGACGCCATCGTAGGCTACCCCTACCAGGCGGCAGGCTTCGCCGGCACGGTGCTGCCGGTCTACGATCCGTTGTCGTCCAAGACGCTCGTAGACAACTTGGTCGCCCTCTCGACCGCGCTGTTGAACCAAGCGACGCGGCTGGATCTCGACGCGGCCCAGACCGCTCTCGCGCTCGACCGCGTGATGACCAAGCGGCGGCCGTCACACGACGGGCACATCAAGGACTCGATCAACTTCGAGCACTACTTGGCGTTCGCCCGTCGCCTTCGCGCGGCGGGGTTCGTCGAGGATGTCCTGTTCGTGAGTAAGAACCGGAAGGATTACTGGGATGGGGACAAGGACCGCATCCACCCTGCCCTGAAGCCGGAAATCGAAGACGCAGCTGTCCAACTCCAGTTCTTTGGATCACTTGTCTCCGCGCTGCCGCAGGTAGGCATCTGAGGTCGATCCGGCCGCATTCGTAGAGCAGCCGCGGTCCTTGGATCGTCCCGTCCACAGTCACTTCTCGACCGGCGGCCTCTGCTTGGCACAACTCGCCAGGCGGACCTTCGGGCCGCACTCGCAGTGCCTCGGACGCTGTGTGGGGCCGGGTCGCTCCAGGGATTACTCCCTGGAGCTCCCACAGATCCGGACGTGCACGTTAAACGCCTCCGGTCCGTCGCGATGTGGAATCGCTGTCCCCCACACGACTGGGTGGTTTCGCGGTGACACGCTGATGAGGCACGACGTCCTCGG
>JBAUOX010000152.1:0-23836 GCA_049579985.1 Isosphaeraceae bacterium
CCGCTCTTTCCCGGCTGGAGCACCTCCGCATAAGGCCCCTGGCTCAATTCAATCCCCATAGCCAGGGCTTCCCCCCGCGGTTCAGTTCAATGAATTGTATCCGAAGTGCCGCGATGGCTCTTCGTGAGGGCACGGCTTTGCATCAGGCACTTCGGATACAATCCTCTGCAGTAGTTTCCCCGAAAAACACCACATCTTCACCACCGATGCGTAGCGCCTCCGTGCTCCCGACGACTTCCGACGGCCCCGAGGCCGTGGGATCCTGACGGGCGGCTCGCTCGACCGGCTAGGCCGCACCAACGACTGGCGCAAATGCGGTGAATAGGCACCAAGGGGCCGCGGGGGGAGCAAGTGCTGGCCACACATCCGCATTTCGGACAGAGGTTTCTCGCTGGCAAGGGAATTCCCTTGCCCCAGACTCCCCATTCAGCTCAGGCGAAGTTGCCTGGCCAAAGGCTCACGACAGGTTCCAGGCGTGCCCGCCGAATGACCAGCAGCCGCAATGCCTGTTCTTTTCTTGCTTTTGGTGCCGGTAAAACTTGGCAAAACCCCCGACCGTGATAATCTAAGTCAAAGGAGTATCACGAGATGACGATCCATTTACCCGAGGATTTGGAGAGCTCGATCCAGGCAGCCGTCCATAGCGGGCGGTACGTCTCGGTGGACGATGCTATCACCCAGGCCGTGCGTTTGCTCCTCCGCCTGCCGAACGCCCCCGCCAGAAAGCCGCTCACCGAGCAGGAACTGGAACAGAAGCTGGTGGAATCGTTTCCTGGCCAGCGTACCGCCGCCCCGCGACCCCGCTACGCCTGCCTGGAATTTCGATCCTGTGAAGATCGAAGGCGAACCCATCTCCGAAACCGTCATCCGCGAGCGGCGGTGATGGCCGCTTACGTCCTTGACACGAGTGCGGTCGTCAAGCGATACCGCCCAGCTAATTCCTGCCAGTGGGGTTCTGCATCCGCCAGTTGGACCGTGCGGGCCAACGCCCAAGCCCGTATCGCGGCTGAGCCCGGAGCGGAGAAACCCGCCGACGGGCCCACACCCGCAGAGTGGGGAGTGGCTGAAGCTGCGTGGCTTGCGGCAGGTTCTATTTGGTCATACGCAGAAGCTGGGGAGGGCGCATTGTGGATGTAGCCATGCTTGAGCAGGCTCAGAGCATGCATGCTGAAGGTCGGTTGGCCGAGGCAGCGGCTTGCTACGGCGAATTGCTTCGCTCCTGCCCCGATGCCGTGGAGGCGCTCGAGGGCCTCGGGGTCGTGCTGTTTCAACTGGGACGGATGGAAGAGGCAACGGCCTTGTTCGCGCGGGGGGTGGCCACGCACCCGGAGGTAGCGAGCTTGCATGCCAAGCTCGGTGCAGCTTATCGCAATCTGCGGCGGTTCGACGAGGCTCGGGACCACCTTCAGAAGGCGATCGAGCTGGATCCAGCCCTGCCGGACCCCTGGAACTCGCTGGGCCGTCTGGCCTTCGATCAAGGGCGGTACGCCGACGCGGAGGCCGCGTATCGCACGGCGATCCGCCTGCAACCCCAGTTCGCTGTGGCCTTCAAGAATCTGGGCAGTATCCTACTGGCCTTGCGGCGCTGGCCCGATGCGGTTCAATCGCTGAGGGCGTACTTGCAGTTCGAGCCGAACGACCATGAGGCATTAACCAACCTGGCACAGGCCCTTGGCGAGCAAGGAGATTCTGACCTCCTGGACGAAGCCGAGGCGGCATGCCGCCGTGCGTTAGCACTCGCGCCCGGCTTCGCCGATGCTCTTGACAACCTCGGTAATGTCCTTCGCCTTCGGGGCCGGCTCGACGAGGCCGTGGCATGTTACCAGCAGGCCTTGATCGGCGATCCCAGCCGGGCATCGTCTCACCGCTTGATCGGCCATGTGCTCCAATACTGTGGACGATTCGATGAAGCCGCCCGGTGCTACGAGGCGGCACACGCACTCCAGCCCAAGGACCCGCGAAACCACGCCGATTTGGGCAGCTTGGCGGCCTGCCGCGGGAATCAGGACGAATCAGCCCGCCACTACCTGTCGGCGGTGATGTTGGACCCAACCTTTGTTGAGGGGCATCAAGCTCGCGGACAGGCGCTCCTGGAACTGGGGCTGCTCGACGAGGCCGAGATTTGCTTCGGCGAAGCGCTACGGCTAGACCCAACGCTGGCCAAGTCGTGGGTATGGCTCGCGAAGCTCCAATCCGAGCGGGGCGATCTCGACCTGGCCTGCCAGTCGGCGCGCGCCGCGCTGGCCCACCAGCCTAATCAGGCGGACGCCTATTGGCGATTGGCGATCATCCTCAAGGACCGCTTGCCCGAGGTCGAAATCCAGGCCATGGAGGTGCTGCTCGGACGCAAGGACTTACCCGACAACGACCGTGCCTTTCTGCATTTCGGCTTGGCCGGAGTCTTCGATGCACGCGGAAAGTACGAGCAAGCGGCCACGCATCTCGGACCCGCCAACGCGCTTCAAGCCGCCTGGAAAACCGCGTGTGGCTTGAGCCGCGACGCCGATAAGCATTCGCAATTCATCGACCAATTGATTGCTTCGTTCACACCGGACTTCATCACGCGCCGACGTGGCTGGGTTAATCCCGATCCGCGACCGGTCTTTGTGGTCGGTTTGCCGCGGTCGGGTACGACCTTGGTCGAGCAGATCCTTGCCTCCCACTCGAAAGTCCACGGCGCGGGTGAGCTGCTCGACGTCTTGCGCATTTTTGAGGCCCTGCCTTCGCTCGTCGGTCAGCCTCGGATCGACCCGTTCCAAGCCCTGGAACTGCTCAGTCCCGAGTCGGCAATGGCGGCAGCCCAAAAGTACCTCGACAGCCTGAACACCCTTGCCCCAGCCATGGCCACACGCGTTACCGACAAGATGCCCGACAACATCGAGCTGCTTGGCCTGATCGCGGTTTTGTGGCCGGGTTCCCGCGTCATCGTTTGCAACCGAGATCTGCGAGACATTGCAGTTTCTTGTTGGTTTTCGGGCTTGGAGACGAACCCCTGGACGAACACCTGGGAACTCATGGCCCGGTGGTTCGCCGATCATCAACGAATCTTGGAGCACTGGCGGCGCACCCAGCCGGTCAAGTGTCTGGAAATCGGTTACGAGAGCCTCGTTGGAGACCTGGAGGGACATGCGCGGCGCATGCTCAACTTCTTGGAGCTCGATTGGGACCCCGCTTGTCTGGATTTCCAGACGACCCGACGTGTCGTGCGTACTAGCAGCTTCGTCCAGGTTCGCCAGCCGCTCTACTCCCGTTCGGTTGGACGGTGGAAGAACTACGAGTCGAACCTGCAACCATTGCTTGAGGCCCTCCAACGACGCGGAGTCGCCTTGGCACTGGATCCAGGAGTCCCAGCAGATCCAGCGCGTCGTTCTCTTCCGTCGTCGTGCCTTGGGCCGACGATGAGTGGTTCCTGATCGCGAGTCGAAGCGATTGTGCGCGGCTGGATCGATGACCGTAGAGAACCCGTAGCAAGCCACGAGGCTTCAGCCACTCCCCACCCTGCGGGTGTGGGCCCGTCAGTCGGGTTTCTCAGATAGGGCTTCAGCCCGTTGACTCGGGGCAGCGCCGCTGGCAACACAGTCGATAGCTGGTACCCATCGACGTGAAGTGGCAACGAGACGAACATCGGATCCACCTTATCGTCTACAATGTTATCTGGTGCCCAATCGCGGCGCAAGCGTGTGCTCACTGGCAAGGTCCTCAGCGACTGCCGGGCATTGATCCAGGCGAAGTGCGTCGAACTCGGGTGGCACATCGAGGAACTGGGGGTCCAACCGGATCACGTCCGTCTCTTTGTGCGAGTGTGGCCGACCACCGCAGTTGCCGAAGTCCTCAATCAGATGAATCGGTACACTCCTTCAACCTGCTTCGCGACGTTTCCTCTTCCCAACGAAGGCGGGTCGCATCATCACCGCATCGGGGGAAACTACGGCCAGGCACCTATGTCCGGGATGAATAGGTGGTTTGGGAGAAGCTTTGGCCAGGCACCTATGTCCTTGATGCGAGCGTTGATCCAAATCTCCGGCAAGCGAACGAGATATTGCCTGAGGTCGCTCGCGCGGTTACCAAGAGTGCCATTCGTGTCAGGAACCATTATGTTGCGCCTTGGGGGCAGACAAGCTGTGAGAGGCCGTTTTCTTGGTTCCTGGGACTCCCCCGGTGACTAATCTTGACGTTACCGACAAAATTGAACGCCCGTTCACATTAATCGGGCGAAGTTGATGGGTAATTCGGTGACCATAGCTACCTAAAGCCATTAGAAACAGGGACTTGTCGCTGATTCTTCTCAAGCCCCCTATCCGTCCCAGACTATCACTCGGGACTTTTGTCGGTAACGTCAATCTTCACTACCCGGCGGGATCATAAACGGCTCCCGACACCTTTTGCGCTTCGAGCTACACGCCGCGAAGGAATGAGATTGGCTCGAGGAAGCGGCGAGCCGCACCCCTGGACCCCCGAGACATCAATTCCGCAGGAAGGAGACGCCCGCCTGGACGCTCCCCGCGTAGCCGCCCAGGTCCACCACCACGTTCCAGTGGCCCGTGTGCGGGGCCGCTAGGTGGACTGGCGACCGCTTGGCGAGGCCGCCGTGGTAACGGAAGGAACGGCCCGACCGGCAGGACGAGAAGTTGATGTCATCCATCAACATCACGTTGGCCTGGCTGTCGAGTTCGATGACGGCCAGGTCACCGGCGTCAAGATGCGATTCAGCGTGGAGAAAGTTCACGGCCTTCTACTCCGTTCGGGCTGCCCTCCCACCCCCGGGCAACCCACCAGGACCGCGGAGAAGCTCCACCCACCCCAATTGTACCCCACCAGTCAATCACAACGGCAAGTTATCAGCTCGATTGTGCGAATATCGGACAAAATAGTGCTTTCTCACCAGGACTTTTGACTTCTATGTCCGGTTAATCTACAATACTAATGTTTAGTAAGAAGACAAATCGGGACCGCCTTGACGGGGATGTCCGTTCCGCATAGCCTGAGAAGCTGCCCAGTTTGCGGGCCTTGAATGGACTCAAGGCCCTGCACCACAATGTTTTCCGTCAATTGTCTTGGGGGATTCGTCGCTTCTCCGTCCGACCCGCACCGCGTGTGTGGAGCGGAGGAGAAACCGCCCCGAACCACCGCTAGGACCAGACGAGGGGAACTATGGGCATCGACCAAACCACCATCGGGAGGAGACTCAAGGACGCTCGGACCAACTGCGGGCTCACCCAGGAAGCCGCCGCGGAGGCGGTCGGCATCGCCCGGACGGCCGTCGTCAACATCGAGGCCGGTAAGCGTGCCAGCTCGACCCTTGAACTCTCCAAGTTCGCAAAGCTCTACCACCGGCCGGTGACTTACTTCTTCGAGGCCGATGACGCCTCTTCGGTCGAGCCGGCCGACCTCATTCTCGCGAGGCAGCTTCCGGGTTATCAGGACAACCCGCTCGTGAAGGACGCCGTCGCCTGGTGCTCGGAACTCTGCCGCATCGGCATCGAGCTTGAGACGCTCCTCGGCCGGAGACCCCGCACGAGTGCCCCGGCCTACGACCTCCCGGCCCCGCGGCGGACCGAGGAGGCCATCGAGCAAGGTTCCTTCATCGCCGAAGAGGAGCGGCGGCGGCTCGGGCTCGGCTTTGCCCCCATCGCCGACGTGTCGGACCTCATCTCGACCCAGGGCATTTGGGCGTCCGGCGTCGAACTCCCGGGCGAGATGTCCGGGCTCTTCCTCCGCCATTCGTCCATCCGGTCGGTCATCCTCGTGAACTACAAGCACGCGAAGTCTCGGAAACGATTTTCGTATGCTCACGAGTACGCCCATGCCATCCTCGACCGGAACATGAACGCCATCGTGAGCACTAATGACAACTCGCACGACCTCATCGAGAAGCGGGCCAACGCCTTCGCGGCAGCGTTCCTGATGCCCCAAGCCGGGGTGCATTGGTTCCTCGGGCTCATTGACAAGGGCGGGGCGAGCCGGAGGCATCTCCACGTCTACGACGTCGCCCGAGAGGAAGAAGTCGATGGCGAGCGGCGGGCCGCCCCCCGGTCGCAGCGAATCACGTTCAAGGACGCTGCGCTGCTCGCCAATCATTTCGGGACGAGCTACGAGTCGGCCGTCTACAGGCTTCGGGACTTGAGGGTCATCAAGCCCTCGGAGCGTCAGACGCTCCTCAAAGAGGACCAGGCGAAAGCGGCGAAGGAGTTCATCGGGCTCTTCTACGACGAGGCCGCCCCAAGCCCGGACAAGGACCTCGCCCGCGAGGTGGCAAACCTCGCCATCGAGGCGTTTCGGCGGGAAGAGGTGTCGAGCGGATGGCTCAGGGACTTGGGCGGGAAGCTCAAAATCCCCGGTGCGAAACTCTTGCGACTCGCCGAGACCGCAACCTATGACTGACGGGCACACGGAGCGTGAACTCACATGGGCTCGGATGCTCCGACAGACGTCATCACCGACACATCGACCCTCGTCAACTTCCGCCGCATCGGTCGAGCTGATTTGCTCGCGGGTCTCACCTCGTACCGCTTCGTCGTGACCGACCACGTGCGGTACGAGGTGACGAGCTACTACCCGACCCAACTCTCGAGCTTCGAGTTTGCCCTCCTGGCCGGGCACGTCATCGAGTTAACGCTCGACACCCCGGCCGACCTCACCGTCTTCGCTGACCTGAAGACGCTTCGACTCGGGGACGGGGAGTGTGCGTCCATCGCCGCGGCGTTGAACCGCGGGGTTCCGCTCGCCATCGACGACATCCGGGCCAGGAAGGAGGCCGTCGCCCGCAACCCGAGCCTTCGATTGCTCGATACCGTCGGGCTCATGGTTGAGGCGATTCAGGCGGGGCTTCTCACGGATGATGACGACCCGGCTTTTGGTGGTGAACTCCCGCGGGATGCCCTGCCGCTCCAGGCTGCGGGCATCCGAATGTCAGGCCACGGATTTTTCCTCCTCGGTCTGGCACAGGCACTTGAGCAGGCGAACGCCGCTGCGGTCGGCGTAGAGGGCATCGACGTCGTCGATGACGACGAACTGGTCGCGGTGCCGGTAGAGCTTGAGATACATGCCGAACGGAGTGGCATTGCCCTCGATCCAGCACGCCTTGCCGTTCAGGTCGGCCCGGACGGAGCGGCTCTTGGCCAGGCCCCCGGAACCGACGAGGATCAACAGGTTGAAGTGCCCTTGGGCGAAGGCGCGGAGATACTCCTCCAGCCGGTCGTAGCTCGACAGGTGGAGCACTTTGTGCGGTTGTCCGCGGCGGTGTGTTTTGGTGGCAGGCATGGCAACTCCAGGGCGATCAGGTTACCTCTATCACGGAATCGGGCACCCAACGATCACATGCAACCACAGAATGGCCGGTCAGACCGTTGCGCGAGGTCAGATAAGGTGTCAGATACGAATGGCACTTCCTTAGCCGCAAGTTGCTTGAAGAGAGGAAGTTAGGGACAAAGATGGCGAACATTACAATCTAGTGATAACATGAGCACAAATTGTGGTCGAAGCGAACCCCTTTGATCGTAGGGACCGGCCGCATCGACGAACGGACCGTTCCTGATGTGTTCCCCCATCCGCGATCGCGCAAATTCCTTGGCTGCAACCTCTTGCGGCTTAATGAAGTGCCATTCGCTCCCGACACCTTTTGCGCTTCGAGCTACACGCCGCGATGGACTGGGCCGTCCTCGACGCCTACGGCTGGGCCGAACTGAAGCCGACCTGTGAGTTCCTCCTCGACTACGAGGAGGACGAAGACAAGGACGAGTCCGGAGACCGCCATCGCAAGCAGCCCTGGCGCTACCGCTGGCCCGACGACTTCCGCGATGAAGTCCTCGCCCGCCTCCTCGAACACAACCGCCAGCGGGCCGAAGAGGAGCGGCTGAGCGGGGTTGCCGCCGAAGCCAAGCCGAAGAAGCCGAGAAAGCGTCGCAGGGCGAAGTCTGATGTGGATCAGCCACGCCTGTTCTGATCCCCCGACGCCAAAGGGAGTCACTCCCGATATACTGGAATCTGCGGGCAACCCCGTTGATTCCATCCATGAAAGGAAAGCAAATGGCGCTTCGCGAATTCTGGATCAGCGTGCGGGTCGCCGCCAGGCTGCCCGCTCCGCAAGCGGTGGTTGACTCGCCGAGGCTTGATGCGGAAGAGATCGAGCGCGTACTGCGGAGATCGACTCTCTGGCTGACCCCTGGCGCGGTCGCCGGATTCGACGAGAACGATTTCTCGTTCCTCCCTGTCGCCGAGCAAACGCGTCTGGCGAAACTCGTGACGGAATTCCGCCAAGTGGCATCGGCCGTGAGCCCGACGGCCCCTGTGCCGAACGACGCCCTCGAGAGGGGCTTGCCTTTGTTCCGGGACATCGTTCTATCGCTCGGCTTCGACCGCTACGAGGACCCCGAGGCACTCCGGCTGGGGAAGCTGATCGAGCAGGCGATCGAATCCGATCGACCCCCCGAACTTGCAGACCTCCGTTTCCGATCAGGACTGGACCATTCGGGCGACCCCGCCCTCTGGATCTGGGCGTTCCTCACCGAGGAGGTTTCCAAGCATGACAAGGACTTCTTGAAGGCCGCACGCCGGCTGCGAGTGATTCTTGACCCCATTGCCCGGCAGGTGGCCCCGGATCGATGGCCGTACCTTTCGTTCCGCCCAATCGCGGAACCGGCCGAGGCCATAGAGGCGTCATGAGTCTCCACGCCGACCTCCTGGAACAGGCAGAGCAACTCGCTCAGCTCGACCCCCGTCGTCCCAAGCAGGCGAACCTCCGTCGTGCCGTCTCGTCGGCCTACTACGCGCTGTTCCACCTGCTCACATCGGAGGCATCGGCCTTGTACGCCGGAGAGCCAGGGCTTGCTTCGCGGATCAACCGGACGCACAACCACGGGCAGATGAAGAAGGCATCCTCGATGATCGCCAACGACAAGCTTCCAAAGGCAGTGCAACCGCCGGGTGGAGGCTACACGACCCCGCCCGATTTGAAGAGTGTGGCGAACACCTTCGTCAGCCTCCAGCAGGCGCGCCACGAGGCGGATTACGACCTGTCCCGCACGTTCCGCAGGCAAGAGGCCCTCGACTTCGTCGAATCGGCGCGCCAGGCGTTCGAGGCCTGGGAGCGAGTCAGGAGAACCGACGACGCACGGGTGTATATGGCTTGCTTCCACCTTTGGAAACGCTGGGACGAGGACCCACGCTAACCATGATGACTTGGCTCGGTTGTCGAGAGTCATTGAACGGTCCTTTGGCCCGCCGACGGCTGACGATTTATCATTGGCGAAATAAGGACAGGCATTGCGAGGCTCATTCGTCGCGGAGGACATCTTCCACGGCTTCATCGCCCTGGCCCCATTGGAGCGCTAGGCGTGGAGCAATAATTACTCTTCCACGGCTTCATCGCCGTGGCCCCATTGAAGTTTCTTACTGGGCCCTCGCGACTAACCCCGAATGGGGCGTCCTGCCGCCGCTGTGCGGCATGAACAGCCTCATCCAGTCACCCATGCTTCGCCGGTTTTCCGCTGCGAGATCTCTGGTGACACGTCGCGATGGCGGCGGTGCGGTTGATGTGATGAAATCGATGCCGCTGCTGCATAAGATATACCTGGACTTGAAGGATGGCCCACTTTCATTCATTGGGGTGTTCGTGTCGAACCTGCTTGCCGCCCGGCTGCAAATGGCGATCTCGCTGGGGTTTCACATCCTCTTCGCGGTGGTCGGAATTGCTTTGCCTTTCATGATGGCCGTGGCCGAAGCGTTCTGGCTGCGAACGAGGGATCCGGTCTATCGCATTCTTGCCGGACGCTGGGCGCGAGGAGCGGCGATCCTCTTTGCGGTGGGGGCGGTCTCGGGTACGGTGCTGTCGTTCGAGCTGGGGCTGCTCTGGCCACACTTCATGAAGTTTGCCGGCCCGATCATCGGCCTGGGGTTCGGGCTGGAAGGGTTTGCCTTCTTCACCGAGGCGATCTTTCTGGGGATCTACATCTACGGATGGGACCGCGTGCCGCCGCTGGTGCACTGGCTGGCTGGAGCCATCATCGCGCTCTCCGGCGCGCTCTCGGGCATCCTCGTGGTTTCGGTCAACGCCTGGATGAACACGCCGGCCGGCTTTGTCTTGCAAGGATCGAAGGCCGCCAGCATCGACCCGCTGCGGGCGCTCCTGGGCCCGGCAATGATCGCCGAAACGCTGCACATGACGCTCGCGGCGTACGCGGCGACGGGGTTGCTGGTCGCAGGAATTCATGGGGTGCTGCTGCTCAACGATCGGGCGAACCCGTTCCACCGCCGGGCCCTGGCAATCGCGCTGGCCGTGGGTGGGGTGGCGTCGGTGCTGCAGCCGCTCAGTGGGCATTACGCCGCACAGGTCGTCGCCCGGACACAGCCGGTGAAGCTCGCGGCGATGGAGGGACAGTTCCGTACCGAGCGCCGGGCTCCGTTAAGGATCGGCGGCTTGCCGGACCCGGTTGCCGGCACGACGCGCTATGCCCTCGAGATTCCCGGCGGCCTGAGTGTACTGGCCTACAATGACCCGAACGCCGAGGTCGTCGGGCTGGACGCGATTCCGACCGCGGATCGTCCACCTGTCCGGATCATCCATGTTGCGTTTCAGGTGATGGTCGCCTGCGGTCTGGCGATGGCGTTGGTTTCGTTCTGGGCCGCGGCCGTGGCCTGGCGGAGCAGGCGAGTCCCCGATGGGTCCATGTTCCTCAGCGCCACCATACTGATCAGTCCTCTGGGGATGCTGGCCATCGAGGCGGGCTGGACGGTGACCGAGGTCGGCCGCCAGCCCTGGATCATCCAGGGCGTGATGCGTACCGCCGACGCGGTCACGCCCGTTCCGGGGCTCTGGATCTCGCTCTTGGTCTACTCCACTCTCTATGTGTTTCTCGGGCTCGTGGTCGCAGTGCTTCTGGCACGACAGTTTCGTGCCAGCCCCCGGCCAGACGAGATCGTCGCCGCTTCGACTCCGGAAGGGGCTCATTGATGTCTTCGCCGATCATCTCGATGAGTCCGGCCGAGGCCGTTGCCGTGGTGATGCTGCTGGCACTGGTTATCTATGCCCTGTTCGGGGGTGCCGACTACGGCGCGGGCGTCTGGGACCTGCTGGCTCGTGGGCCGAGGGCTACGGCCCAGCGCGAGCTGATCGCGCACGCGATCGGACCGGTCTGGGAGGCGAACCACGTCTGGCTGATCATCGTGATCGTCCTCCTTTTCACAGGATTTCCCTCAGCTTTCTCGGCGATCATGACAACCTTGCACGTTCCCCTTTCGCTGATGCTGATTGGCATCGTGCTGCGGGGTTCGGCATTCACATTCCGCAGCTACGACAACTCCGAGGTGGGAAAACGCCGCTGGAATCGCGTGTTCTCCATTCCCAGCGTGGTCACGCCGGTCCTGCTCGGGGCGGTGATCGGGGCGATCGCCACCGGTCGGCCCGGGCGCGCTCTGGATTCGGGCCTGCCAGTGCCCCTCTTCGCAACCTGGCTACGACCGTTCCCGCTGGTGGTCGGACTGTTCGCCCTCAACATCTTCGCCTTCCTGGCTGCCGTCTACCTGACCCTGGAAACCCCGGATCCAGAGCTCCAAGCGGACTTCCGCCTGCGGGCTCTGGTGGCGGCCGTGGCCCTGGGAGGTGTGGCCTGGGCCGTTTACTTCCTGGCCCGCAGTGAAGCACCTCAGGTCTTTCAAGGATTGAGCGACTCACCGTGGGGCAGACCCGTGCGCTATGGTACCGGTGCGTTTGCCGTTGTGACTCTGGCGGCTCTGTCGCTCCGCTGGTTCCGTTTGGCGCGGGTCACCGCGATGGTCCAGGTGGCATTGATCCTCTGGGGCTGTGCGCTGGCCCAGTACCCGCTGCTTGTCCCTCCGAATATCGCCATCGGCAACAGTGCGGCTCCCCCCGTGGTCCAGACCCTGCTCTTGATCGCGCTGGGAGCCGGCTCGGTCATCTTGCTGCCGTCGATCTATTATCTCTTTCGTGTCTTCAAGGGACATACGTTCCAGCTCAGCCGGGTGTCCACTGACGATCCGCGATGACCCGCTCCTTGACGCGGCCGGTTTTCGGGGATAGCGTCACATTTCAAATCCTTTCACTCAGCAGCGCCTCAGATCGTTTCGCAAACAGCCTGCCAAGCAAGCCCGCTGAATGACGTCCAGGTGAATTCCGGCTGACCCGCCAGGATTAAATCCTCCTGCTAGGAATCGACCGTCTGATGGGATAGAATCCAGATAGAGGACCGAGGAACGATCGGTCCGATCCGAGCCGACATGAACCGGCTGGCATGTCGGCACGATCCGGTGGCCCGCCTCGAGGCACGGCTTCGGTAGCGACCTTGCCGCGGTTCTTTCGAGGGGTCCATCCGCCTCGATCCGATCGAGACCCATCATCTCCGATCCTTGGGCATTGAAAATTCGGTGTATCGACGTGGAAGCGGGAGCACCCCAGGGAAAGGCTGCCAGCTTCGTCGAGTGAGCCGCGTGTGCGGCAAAGCCGCACCGGCAGGTGCGCGTGATCAAGGAGCCAAGCGCCGCCGCTGGACGTGCGGGTGGTCAGCTTCCCGGGTGATCGGGCCATATCGCCCGGAACCCCAGCGTGCGTGGTGTTCTTGCTTTTCTCCGACATCGGGGGCCCTGGTGGGCTGCTCTGGCCTGGACCGGGAGCACCCCAGCCGCGGCGGAAGATTCACCCGTCGCGGTCGTCCCCTACGAGGGAACGACCATGAAAACTCCACTCCAGATCGCGTTCCACAAACTTCCCCATTCCAAGGTCATCGAGAGCGTCATCCAGGAAGCGGCCGACCGCTTGGAGGACACTCACGACCGGATCACAAGCTGTTGCGTGATCGTTGACCAGCCCCATCGTCACCACAAGGAGGGTAACCTCTTTCAGGTCCGCATCGACCTCAAGATGCCTGGGGCGGAGCTGGTGGTCAAACGCGAACACGCCGGGACCCTCGCCTATGGCGATCTCTCCCTCGTGATCCAGGATGCCTTCGAAGAGATGCAGGGGCAGATCGAGGAGTTCGTCAACCGCCGCCGCGGCTTCGTCAAGACTCACGAAGACCATCCTCATGCCCGTGTGACACGGCTTTTCACCGAGGCAGGCTACGGGTTTCTCGAGACGCTCGATGGCCGCGAGGTCTTCTTTCATCGGAACAGCGTTCTGGGCTCACGGTTCGGCAGCCTGGACGTCGGTACCGAGGTCAGCTTCGTCGAAGAGCTTGGAGAGAAAGGTCCCCAGGCCAGCACCGTCAAGATCGTCAGACGACATAATCATGTTTCGTGAACAAGGATCAATGACAATTTACCAGACGACAATCGAACAGGAGGCACCCACAATGGCAGCCACGACCGTACCCGAAACACGCACGTTCATGATCTCGGAGGAAGAACGTGTCGAGCTGGTCCGGCTCCTGGAACAGAGTCTGAAAGAGACCCGGGGTGAGATCCACAAGACCCACACGCCCGAGTACCGCGATCGCGTGATCGGCCAAGAGTCGCTGCTCCGTGGTCTGCTCGTCAAGCTCCAGCGGGTGGGCGAGTAGCTTGGAATAGTTGCGAGTGGCGAGTTGCGAGTGGCGAGTTGATCAGTGGCACATGACAGATGACAAATGACAGACGGCTGCCCGGTCCTTACTCGTCACTCGCCCCTTTCTTTTGCTTCTGGCCGCTTGACTTCTGAAGGAACGAGAGCGTATCCTCAATTCAGACAAAACGACTGAATATTCAGACACAACAACTGAATACGAGGGTGCGCATGGGTCGGCCCGCCCGGGATATCACCGAATCGGAGCTTGCGGTGCTGCGGATCCTCTGGGACCGGGGGATGGCGACGATCCGGCACTTGACGGACGTCCTTTATCCTGGCGGCGGGGCGGCTCAGTATGCCACCGTGCAGAAGTTGCTGGACCGGATGGAGGCCAAGGAGTTCGTCCGCCGCGATCGCTCGCTGTTCGTGCACCGGTTTGCCCCGGTGCTGGATCGCGACCAGCTCATCGGCCGGCGGCTCCGGTCGCTGGTCGAGACGCTCTGCGACGGGTCGCTCACTCCACTTCTGACACACCTGGCGCGGGCTGGCGATCTGACCGACGAGGACCGCCAGGCGTTGCGAGCGATTATCGAGGAATCCGAACGCGACGACCTTTCCCAGGAAATCGCCCCGGAATCCCTTGATGCGAGGAAGCAGGATGCCTTGGCAACGGCCCGCCAGAGCGGGAGCCGGACTGGACCAAGGCGCTTGCCGCGTTCTTGAGAAGACCGAGCAGGACCATCGCCGGGAGACCGCCTGCCCATGGAATCCCTTGTAAATGCCTTGCTGAGCAACGCCCTGGTCGCCACCGGGCTGGCTCTGGCACCTCTGGTCCTGAGCCGGTTTGGTCGATCTCCGGCCCTGGTTCACAGCCTCTGGCTGGTTGTCCTGCTCAAGCTCGTGACGCCGCCCCTGGTGCAGGTGCCTCTGGCGATTTCCTCGACCGCGCCCCAAGTACGTCCACCAGGGGCCGTCGACGTTGCTTCCAGGCTCACCCTGGCGGCGCGGCCAGATCGGCAAGAACTGCCCGCCCACCTGGTCCAAGACGACAGTGAGCCCACTGAGTGTGAGTGGAATGGAGCTGCTCAAGGCATTGAGCCCACGGTCCCGGCCGGAAACACGGAACTGGGTGAGACGGGCGGTGGCTCGCGCTTCGCTGCCGCAGCCGACGAGACAGAACGGCCTCATGCGCAGGGCTCTCATGCAGTGAACAACCCTACCTCGATCACCCTGCGCAAACATCCGCGCTGGGAAGTTCTTGCCCTGGCGTTGATCCTCGCCGGCGGCCTGGTCTGCTGGTCGCTGGCGGCCGTGCGGATCATCGGCCTGAAGTGCCTGCTCCGGGACGTTCAACCCGCACCGGCCGACTTGCAGGCAAGAGTCAGCGCGGTGGCCCGTCAACTCCAATTGAGACGCGTCCCGACCACTTGGCTGGTGCCGGGTCGAATCCCCCCCATGCTCTGGACGCTCGGCGGCCGGGCTCGACTGCTTGTGCCTTCCGAGCTCTGGCCGGACCTTTCCGGAAGCCAGCAAACGGCCCTGATCGCACATGAGCTGGCGCACTTGAGGCGAAAGGACCACTGGATCCGCTGGCTGGACCTGGCCGTGACCGGGCTCTACTGGTGGCATCCGGTCGTCTGGTGGGCTCGTCGAGGTTTGCGTGAAGCCGAGGAGCAGTGCTGCGACGCCTGGGCTGTCTGGGCCACGCCCCGGGGATCCAGGTCCTACGCGGCCGCCCTGCTGGCGGCCTTGGAATTCGTTTCGGGCGCCCCGACCGCCGGCGTGGCCGCGGCAGCGGCCGTCATCAGCGGGAGGGGGCACGTTTCCTTTCTGAAGAGGAGGATGAGAATGATCGTTCAAGCCAGGACTCCCAGGGCGCTGAGCTGGGCCGCACGACTCGGCGTGCTCGGCCTCGCCGCCCTGATCTTGCCTCTGGCCCCCGCCTGGGCCCAGAAGGCGGATACTCCAAAACCCGACGGCGATCGCGATACCGCAACCGCGGACGTCAAGCCCGACGGCGGCATCCACGCCAACAAGGCCCGCCAGCAACCCAAAGGGGAAGCTGAGGACGACGAGCGCGATGAGCTCGACACTCCCAAGGATGTGGCCGATCATCTCGCGCATCTCCTGAAGGACCTCGGTGAGAGATTGAGCAAGGACCTCAGCCCGGTCGGCGACGAGGTCGCCAAGGCCCTGGACAAGGCTGCGAAAGAGGTGACCGAATCGCTCGACAAGGAAGGGATCACCTCCAAGGACCTCCGCCAGGCGCTCGAGAAAGCCCGCGACAAGCTGCGGGAAGCGTTCAAGGAGGGCGGCCCTATCGACAAGCAGGCGCGGGACGTTGCGGAGAAGGCACGCGAGGACATGAACGCCGCAGTGGAGAAGGCGCGTGAGGAATTCCGCCAGGCGGTGCGCGACCGCGCGGAAAAGGCGAGAGAGTCGACCCGGGAGGGGCTGCTGTCGCAATCCAAAGAGAGAGACGAGCCGCCGGCCGCCGAGCCCGACGCACCTGGCAACTCTCGTGATGCGGAGCAGGCGCGCAAGGAGATCCACCAGATGGAGCAGCAACTGCGCCAGGCGATGCGCCGGCTCCAGGCAATTGAGCGCCGCGACCAGCGTCTGTCGCGCAACCAGCGGCGCGGCCCTGGCGGTCCCCCTGCACCACCCCCTGCCTCACCGCATCCTGCCGCTCCGCCCGAAGCCCCCGATGCTCGTCCCGAGCCCCCCGCTAAATCTGGCGCTGGCCCCGCCCCCGCCCGCGTCGAGCGCCGGCTCCGCGATCTCGAGGACAAGATGGACCGGCTGCTCAAGGAGCTGGAGAGCCTCAAGGGCGAGAAGAAGGACAAGGACAAAGAGAAGAAGAACAGCGAAGAGAACGAGAGTTCGCACACAGCCCGGCCTGACAATCACGGTCGGCGAATGACAAGCACGCGCATCGGTTCTTGACCAGCGGGAATCGTGGATTCGAGGCTCCATGGCCGTGCATTCGGATGGCCATGGAGCCCGAACTCCACCAAACGCACCGAGCGCGTGCGAGCCGTTGCCCGGTCACAGCATGGCCGACGGCAACCCAGCCTGGTGGAGCAGCGGCCAGGCTCGGATCCGCTGGTGGGGGTTTTGATCGGCGGCATGATCGCGGCCTTCTTTTCTCTGGGAGGCTGGTGGGACGTCAGCAAGCTCGCCGGCGAGGTCCGCGACCCCGGGCGCAATCTCCCCAGGGCCCTGCTCCTGGGCGTCACCATAGTCACGTTCGTGTATGTTCTGATCAGCCTGGTGTTCCTCTACCTGGTTCCTACCGGGCGGATCGATTCTCGTGAGCTGACCAGGGACGCTGCCAAGATCTCTCCCCTGGATCACGAACGGCTGAGTGCCGTCGGTTTCGACGATCAGGCCAGGCTCCAGATCACCCTGATCGCCTCCTGGTTCAACTACGTCAACCGCGTCGCCGATTCGCTGGGAATCGGCCGGGACTGAGGGGTCGAAAACCGGAACTCTCTTGACGGGCCTCCCTTCCAGAGCCGGATCCACACCACCACGGTCGGTCGCCTGATCAAGTCGGCTGCCCTCTGCCCGGTGGTGGAGGCACTGATCAGGTCTTCCGGGGCGTAGCGTGCAAGAACCGCGACAATCCTTCTACTGGTGTTTCGCGCCCGAAGCGCGGCGGATTCGTAGGCGGCGATGTCGACGACCCCGTCGGGGCAGTCTGGCCCCGGGGCTCTGCGGAGCTTCTCGGCGAAGGCAATCGCATCATCACGATGACGTGCCGGACCCGTGGGCCAGGTCTCCTCTGCGTGAACCCGAAACCGCTCACGGAAACGGTCAGTGCCGAGCATTCGCAGGGTTGCCGGCAGGCATTTACCCACCGCGCGGCAACGCTTGTTCACAAGGGCCTTGGCGTAGTGCCCGAGCTGGTGCGGAGGGATCGTCATCACGGCATGAATCGCTTCCTGGCGCGGGCCCTCCGCATCGGTGAGACTCTCTGCTTCGGCCCGGAGCCGTTCGCGGATCTCCGGGCTGGTGAGAATCTGGGTCAGGATCCGTTGGATGTCGGCGAGGGCCATCGGCCGTGCTTCCTCCCCAACTGCCGTGCACGCTCGAGTTCGTCCAGAAGCGATTCGAACGGCGGAAGATTCTCGTCGCGTTCCAGAATTGCTCCTCGAACCGGGGCCCGGGCCAGCACGAAGTCCATCAGCTCCCACACCTGGGCCGGCACGGGCTGAGAGTGGCTGTCGATCAACACACCTTGCTCCCAGTGCCCTCCGACAAAGTGAAGCTGGACTACCCGATCCAGCGGCAATTGATCGAGGAGATCGATCGGGTCGCCCCCGTGATTCATGGCGTTGGTGTACAGATTCGTCAGGTCCAGGAGCAGCCCACATCCCGTTCGCTCGGTAAGCTTGGCCAGAAATGCTCCCTCGTCGAGCTCGTCGCCAGGCAAGCGGAAGTCATAGGTGATGTTCTCAAGAATCAACGGGGTGTCCAGAAGTTCCTGCACTTCCGCGATGTTGGCCGCGAGGATGTCGATCGCCTCATGTGAAAATGGCACGGGGGCAAGATGGCCGAGCTCGATGCCGCCTGCCCGCGTGAAGGCGACGTGCTCGCTCCACCATGGCGGATCGATCCGCCGCACCAGATCAACGATCCGGTTGCGATAGCCTTGATCGAGCCCCTCTGCGCTGCCGAGAGACAAGCTCAGCCCGTGGGGGATGAGCGTGAAGTGGTCGGCGAGCATTTCCAGTTCCTGGAGCTTGCCGTCCGGGACATCGAGGTAATGATCGGCAGTGATCTCGAGGAAATCGATGCGGTCCCGATGGAACAGTACGTCGGATCGGAACGGCTCGCGAAACCCGAGCCCCACGCCGAGCGCCGGCAACGTGCTGATCATGATCGCGCTCCCCTCGCAGTCTTCATCCACCGCACCCGCCACATCCGCCACAGCCGCCGCCGCACCCTCCGCCACAACCCCCACCACAACCCCCACCACACCCGCCTCCTCCGCCGCATCCGCTGACTTCGGCCTTGGGCATCAGTTCTTGCCAGGCCGCTTGGAGAGTTGTGCCGGCCAGAGCTGGCAGGCCAAGCAGGGCGATCACCATGACAGCGGCGGGATCAGCCGCCGCTCCCGGCGACTTGGCGATCCGGGCCGGCCAGTCCTCGAACGCCAGACAGAGCCGGTCGAGATAGGCCTTCCCCTGCCTGGTCAAACGGGGAAGCCGGGCGGCGACCATCACGGCGATCGCGCCTGCGATTCCGAGCACGATCAAGAATCCGACGTTCTGCCGGCCCTTCGCCAGGGCCACCAAGACCTTGTAGACGGCGAGGACCAGAAGACAGACTGCCGCGGCCCAGCCGACGCCGAGGGCCTCCGTCTGGCACTGCTGCGGCATCAGCAGAAGATCGTCTTCGAGGGGTTCTTCCAGCTTCGCGCAGTACTGTTCCGTCAAAACGGCCAGTCGTCCATCCTTTCGGAGTTCCACAACCGGCCGGGGGATCTTGATCTCGCCGAAAACCGCCCGCTCGAAGTCGGAAAGAAGGCCGAGCTGGCCGACCCCTTCAGAGCGGCCGACCATCGGCCCACACTCTCCGGCCCGAAGGATCTGAAGATAGCCTCGGCGGCAAAGGTCGTAGAGGACCACGGCAAGGACCCTCGGCGCACCGCTGCGGAGGAGGGCGATCTGATGGGCGCTGAGCTTGCCGGGGACGGTCGGAGGATCGAGCTCGAGAGAGGGGTCAAGGCGACGGGTTCTGATCCTCACGATCACGATCGTGATCAGGACGAGGATCCCGTAGACCAGCAAGTATCTGGGCCCTGGCATGTCCGCGATGGCGTTGTGAGTCAACCAGTGCACGGCACCGCTCCGAAAAGAGGCTCGCTTGGCATCGATCGAACCCTCTGGAGTCATAGACGCAGCAGACGAATGGATCGGGCGCGAATTCTCATCATTCCTTGGTGGAACGACTCGCCCGTCACGGTCTCGATTCATGGATGAGATGCCTGGGCGGCAACCGACCGAGACGCGCGGGGCAGAGTGATCAGGAGGAGAGGCACGGCAAGCAGACCGAGCGAGACCGGCAGCACCCACCAGGTCATGGCCATGCTCATCGGCCAGGGGTAGGGATGTCGCAGGACGACGACCAGCGGCGTCTTGCCGACACGATGATAGTTCGTCATGGCGCCATCGCGAATGGACTCGACCTCGTCGGGGAGCTCGGGATCCTGCTCGAACCGGGCCAACCTGGGAAGCTGTTCGCCGGACCGCCAGATCGGCTCGAACTCGGTAGCCGAATCTTGATAGGCACGACTCAGGGCGATCACATAGCGATCCGGCGGATTGCGTTCCCACTCCGAATAGGTCCAGTCCACCGGACTGACCAGTGCGGCGCCGGCCAGCTCGTGACGCATGTCGAGATCGACGAGCCTCCAGCCGATCGTGACATTCGCCACCAGGACGGCGAGGCACCGATCTTTGTCCCAGACCCTGGTAGCGATCGCGATCTTGTAGTGGTTGTCCTTGATCGAGTGATAGACCCGAGAGACATTCACGGCCCCGGGATCGGCCGCAAGCGGGCCGTTGAACAGGCGGCGAAAGTAATCGCGGCGGGAGAAGTCCCTTCCCAGGAAGCTCGGGCTGCCCGGGATCGTGTCTGCCAGCAGAATGCCCGCGGGGTCGAGCAGGTAAACGTTGTACAGGGGTTTGCTGTCTGTCAGGTCGAACCAGTAATTGTACTCTTTCGTGGTCTTGAGCAGGAAGGCATCCAGGGCTGATCGAAGCTGCTTCGGCTGGTTGCCGAGGCGGTGCAGCGCGTCGAGCAGATCTTCGTCCCGTGCCGTTCGAGCGACGGCTCGACTGATCATGCGGAGCTTATCATCGATCTCCCGGGCCAGGCGGGCAGCCTCTCTGCGGTTCGACGCTCGCACCTCGCCGAACGATCCCACCATGAGCGCGAGGAAACCGAAAGCCAGCAGCGCGGCAGCCGAAAGGAACGGGTGCCGAAAAAGCCAGAACCGGACGTGCTTGACGACGGACGGCTTACCAGCAAGTGTGGGCTCGCCGCGGTGCCACCGTCGCAGGTCGTTGGCCAGGGCATCGGCCGAGCCATAGCGCCCTGACGGGTCGCGCTGCAGGCACTTCAGACAGACAGCCTCGAGCTCGCGATCCACCGCGTGGTTCAGCTTGCGGGGTGGGATGACCTTGCCTTCGATCACCAGGCCGAGGGTCTCCGCATCGCTCTCGCCCTTGTACGGGGGCCTTCCCGTGAGCATCGCATAGAGGATGGCGCCGAGACCGTAGACGTCCGAACCGGTCGAGATGTCCTGCCATCGCCCCGCGGCCATTTCCGGCGACATGTAAGGGTAGGTACCGACGGCCCCGAGCCGGTTCAAGGTCACCGAAGCCTCATCCTGCAACGGAGAGCGGTCCGGGTCGAGCGCGGTGAGTTCGCCGGTCAACTTCGACAGCGATTCGAGCCGCACGGCAAGCCCGAAATCCGTGACCCGGGGCTCTCCCCCGGCATCGAGCAGAATATTGGCCGGCTTGAGGTCAAGGTGAAGCACCCCCGGGTTACGGGAGTGGGCATGGTGGATCGCCCTGGCGACCTTCTCCATGATTTCGGCGGCCAGCCGGGGATGCGCTGTCTCGTTCTTGAACCGATCGGCGACCGTGCCGCCTTCCATCAGGTCCATCGAGAAGAACCATCGCCCCCGGTCGCGATCGAAGTATTTGATTCCGATGATGTTGGGGTGACACAGCGCGGCGATGGTCTTGGCTTCTTCGGTGAGCCGCAAAATCGAGGCCGCGTCTTGCTCGGTCCAGGGGTGAAGGACCTTGACCGCCACCCAATCGTTGCTCTTCAGGTGGCGCGCCTTCCAGACCTCGCCCTGCCCACCTCCACCCAGCCGCTCGATGAGCTCGTATCCTCCGATGTGATCACCGTTGCGGGGGCGATCGAGGCTGGAGGCTTCCCGAGGCTGATCGGGCCGGTAAGATCTCGTCGATTCGACCAGAGGCAACCCAGCCGCGATCTCGGGTGCGAGAATCGCCGCGAGATCCTGGAAGTACTCTTCAAGCTGCGTGGCGATCTCGGGATGGCTGGCAATCCATGCGGCAGGGCTGGGTGCTTCACCCCGGTCGGCCGCGGCGTGAAAATCGTAGATCGCCAGATCGACCTTCAGCTCCAGCTCGCTCGCCAGTTCGTCTGCGCGGCCCATGGATTACTGGCTCCTCGATCTGAGTTCCTGGAACTCCTGCGTCACGATCAGTTCTCTGAGGGCCCTCAACCCCCGCTTCAGGAGCCCGCCGATTGCCTGCGGAGATCGGTTCATGTGCCGGCCGATCGCCTCGACCGGCCAACCCTCGCAATGCTTCAGAACGACGGCCTCCGCCTGGTCCGGCGGCAGACGAGCCAGGAGTCGTGCGATCAGAACGGCTCTCTCTTCGCGCCTCAGACCGCCGCTCGGGGATGACTGGGCGGCGGCACACAACTGCTCGATGTTGACAGAGCTGCGATCCAGATCGGCGTACGGGATGATCCGGGGCTTCTTGAGCTCGCGGAACTTGTCGCTTAGCAGGTTGGCGAGGATCTGCCTCAGCCAGCAGGCTTTCCCGGCCGCCGAATGGCCGCGGAACTCGTCCCGATCGCGGTGGGCACGGAGCAGGGTTTCCTGAATCAGATCGGACGGATCGATCCGATCCCGGAGGTCGATCGTGATCCACTTCCACGAGAGCGCCCTCAGGTAATCTCGAAACCCCTCGAGCTCGCCGTCAGTCACGGTCGGCGGCATGGCATCGTCTCCGGATGGCCGCGTCAGCCCACGCCCGGCCAGGATCGACCCGCGACGGCCGGTCGGTCAACTCACCAGGTTCTCCGCGCCCCGCTCCTGCTCGAGCACCTCGAAGAGGTAGCCATTGGAGTCGCGGAAGAAGAACCGGTCGAAGGGCGTATCGCGGAGCGGCTCGGTCACCTCAGCCCCGTGGGCGATCAGGCGCTCTTTGAGTGTCGGGAACCCGGGGCGCGGAAGGCTCAGCGCGATGTGCCGGCCGTACTCTTGCTCGAACGGCGAGGGCTGGAACTCGGGGACCTCGACCAGGTGCAGCTCCTGCCCGGGCGCGATTTGCAGCCAGGCGGCGGGCGCCGCGTTGTTCCGCGGCCGCCCGATCGGCGTCCGGCCCAGGACCTCGTGGAAGAAGGCGGTTGACCGCGCGAGCTCGCGAGTAGCCAGGGTGACGTGTGCCAGTGCCACGATCGTGCTCCTTTCCCGTCTGGGGTTGTACACCTGTTGTCGCTCTCCTCATGATAATCGACGGTTGGTTTGGGATCATCGAGGCACCGACGCGGTCAGTTGCATGAAAATCCTCGGTTTTTTTCTCAAGGCGATGACGAACGCTTGAAGAGACGACCGGAAGCCGAGATGCTAAGAAGACCAAATCGGGAGTCCGGCCCCCACTCGGCGGGCCGCCCTGGGAGGTCCGATGACGACATTGCTCCAACGCGGCGTCGCTGAGGCCGAGAAGCTGCCCGCTGCAGATCAGGCCGCCATCGCGGTCCGGCTTCTTGCTGAGGTCAAAGACGAGCGGCAATGGAACGACCGTTTCGCGGCGACCAGCGATGATCAGTGGAACCGCCTCGTCTCGGAAGTGCGCCGGGAAATTGCAGCCGGGCATACCCACCCTCTCGATGAGCTTGTCCCGCCGGAGGAGTCCCCGGAGTGAAATCGGTCGCCACACTTTTCAGGCGGCATTGGGCTCTGCGAGTCAGCGTTGTAGAGAGTGGCCGCGGGGATCCCATGACTCCCCGCGGCCTGCGCGGATCAGGACTTGGGCGTCGCATCGGAGGAGGTATCGGGGGTCGTTCGCGGCGGCGGCTGGATGGTGAGCTGATCGATCACCTTGGAGATTCCCACGGTATCCTCCGCCAGCTCCACGGCCTTCGCCTTGGCCTTGGCGTCGGGGACGGCACCCCGAAGGGTCGCGACGCCGCCCTTGACGTCGAGATCCAGCGTGCTGGTGGTGAGAGTCTTGTCCCAGTGCAGACGGCCGTAGACCCGCGACGCGACATCCATGTTATGGACAGACCCGCGAGCTCTTGCGAACTGCTCGCGGATCGCATCCCGAGCGTCTTCCAACCCTTTCTTGAACGACCGCCCCGCCTCGTCGAGCTTCGAGCCGGCTTTTTCCGCCGGTCCTTGATCTTGCTGCGCCCGCCCGACACCGATCCCGAACCCACCCGCCAGCGTCAGCAGGCCGGCGGCAACCACTGCATGAATCCTTGTCATCGCTTCAGCTCCTTGGTTTGAACCAGGCGGCAGTACGTGATATTTGGTTCCCGACACGATGGTTTTGGCCG
>JBAUOX010000153.1:0-4461 GCA_049579985.1 Isosphaeraceae bacterium
CAATCGGGGTTGAGCTGCCAGCCCAAGAGCCTGCCTTGGGCCTTTTTTTACGATGAGGAGGGATCGCGGCTCTTCGAGGCGATTTGCGAGCTTCCCGAGTATTACTTGACACGAACCGAGGACGGAATTCTGCGCCGGCATGCCGATGAGATGGTCGCTGGTCTGGCTGCCGGTGGCGATACCGGCCTGGAGCCGACGATCGTCGAGCTCGGCAGCGGCAGTGCGGTCAAGACCCAAAGGCTGCTCGCCGCGGGGCTGCGGCGGCATGACCGGCTCCATTATGTTCCCATCGACGTTTCTCCCTCCGCGCTCGAAGATTCGGCCCAGCGCCTGACGCGGCGCTTTCCCGAGCTGAAGGTCACCGGCTACGTGGCCGATTATCGACGCGGGTTGGAACGGATCATGGCCCGAGCCCAGGGCCCTCGTCTGATCGTCTTTCTGGGCTCGAGCCTGGGCAACTACGAGACGGATGCAGCCGTCGAGCTGCTCACCATGATCGGCCAGACGATGCGACCGGATGACCGATTGCTGCTCGGAACCGACATGGCCAAGGAACGGTCGTTGCTGGAATCCGCCTACGACGATTCCCGCGGAGTGACCGCGGCCTTCAATCTCAACCTGCCGCGGCGAATCAACAGGGAGCTGGGGGCCGATTTTGCGATTGAGGCCTTCGAGCACAGGGCGGTCTATCACCCGGACCGCGGCCGGGTCGAGATGCACCTGCTGAGCACCCGCGACCAGATCGTCCACCTTGCAGCCGCGGGCATGACGGTTCGTCTTGTCGAAGGCGAAATGATCCACACCGAGAATTCCCACAAGTACACTCCCGAGACCCTGTTATATCTGCGGTCTCGCGCGGGGTTTGTGGAAGAGGCGGCCTGGACCGATGAGCGCGGCTGGTTCCGACTTCAGCACTGGCGGTTGCGGGATGTCGAGTCACCCTGAATGCAAGCGGATCCTGCCGAGGATCGAATTGTCGTCGGGATGGATGGGCACTCGAGCGACAAACTTCCATACTGGCAACGCCGCTATCGGCTCGGATGAGCAACCTCAGGCAATTTGAGCCGTCACCCGGCTTTGCGGTTCCGCTCAGCGTCACCGCGTCTTGCATCCGGCCACCTTGCCGGGCGGTGCAAGCCCAAGCTCTGGGCCCAGCAATTTCGACACTTCCCATCAATCTCCACCGGAGTCGGCGTGCCTTGACTGAAGTGAATACCCCGTAAGAGCGTCGGCTCCAACGGGAAACCCCCTGACCTTTCCCGTCCCGGCGATCCGACCGACCTTGCGGCCGGGGCGGAAGCGGGGTGAACCGCACATGCGCGCTCGCGTCATTTAAACCCGAACCGAGCAGCATTCTGTAACTGTCGTCGAATTAACTCGGGATGGACTTGGTAGGTCTGCGCCAGACCGGCAATCGCGTCCGCCCGTTCATCTTCATCGAGGTCTGCTGGGACTGCGGCTACTACGGCAGCGCGTGGTGCCAGCAGCTCGGCTGCAAAGCCACGCGAGGCCTGCTGATCCCAGTCGTGTGTCCGGGTAATCAGGCGCGCGCCGCGCTGGCACATAAAAGTGGCATGAAACAGGCCGCGCGCAAGAACAAATCGCTGGCTCTCCACCGATTGGGGTTTCGGCCCGAGGACAACCGCCTTACCTCCGGCCTGCCACCCCACCGCGGCTCGTATCGCCGCCCCAAGTTGATGGTTGTAGGCCTCAAAAACGATAGGACCAAGGCCGATCCTTTCGGCGACAGCCTCAACGCTTGGCAGCGCGGCGTCATCAATGCCATGTTGTCTTCGCAGTCGATGCGCTGCTGTCACGCCAGCCTGCCCAGCATATGTGTCCACTTCCAGCGGTAGTGGCAGCGACCTGGCTGCGGGACCTAGGTTGCCGGCTTGCCGCGCCTGGTTCACCCAAATCCAAAGTGGTACTGCATTTTCCGGTGCGGCCGTAGATAGAAAGTCTGTGACGATTGGCGGCGGGTTCTCCTCGCTAAGTGTCTCCAACAGTTCCGCAAGCCCCGTGGGCCATGATAATATATCGTATGGATCAAGTCCCATTCGACCGGCCGCTCGGCAAAATACCGCTTCTTGAGGATCGGCATTTGTGATCGCTTGCCAGTTGTCCCGAAGGTGGACGGCTCTATAGTCGGTGCTGTCCTCGATCCACCGAAGTACCGTACTCACAAATGACCGAAGAGCATCTTCCGCTTCTTGAACATCGATAGCTGCGCTTGAGCCATAAAGAAATGGCCCCGGCATTGTTAGGTACGGATCATCTGGATCCGCTACCCAATTGGCGGTGAGATACCTACCACTATTCCAAATCGAGAGCCGCGGAAGAAAGAGTCCAGACTCTGCCGATCGCAAGCAATGCCGCTGCAGCCATGCTTGCTCGCGTACCGTCCAAACGGCGCGCGGAGCCGGTGGCAACTCGTTCTTGCATGGCTCGTTGAGCAGTGCCCACCAGTTCATAACTACCCAACGAACGAGCGGGAATGCTGGGATGTAAACTGTGTCGATCTCCTGCTGAGAATCCCGGTCCAGCCAGCGCGTAACGCACCGCTGTGCCGCGTAGAGACGAATGGCGGCCCATGTCTGGTGTTCAAGCGGATCATCTGCCTGCTGTGGCACTCGCTCGCAGCTAATGGATAGCGATCTGCTCACGCGGTGCATTCCCTAAAATATTATTCGAATCAATTGGGAATTGCTCAGGAAATTGCAGAGGAAAGCCGTGGTACTCTCCCAATTGGGCATTATGCAATCGTGCCTCGTGAAGGGTATCGTTGATATATGCCCATACGCGTGACGGAAAGTCGTTCTGGAACTCCGCCACACAGCCCGCGACAATGGCCCGTCGAAGCAGATCCACAAGTCTTGGCCAATCATTTTGGTCAAATTTCCAGCACGAGGCCTTTCCACGCCGCAAGCACGGGGTCCACTCGCCGTTCGGCGACGTGTATGTCTTGTGGGCACCATTGCCGGAATAACGAACTCGTCTGGCAAGACTCTGCCGCGTCGGCCCGTCGGCCTCCCACGCAATAAGTTTGCCGGGTTTGAAGTCATCAGGCGCACGTTGGAATCCAGAATGCTTTCCCATCATCAGCATTGTAGCGATAAAGAAGCGAACCGCGTATCTACTGTTGCGAAAAATGCGGGGCTGTGTGATGCTCGAGTCAGGGATGCACCAACCAAAACGACTTGCCTACGGGGATCCATTGTCTTCGGTGCTGGGATGCCCGCCGGATTCCGACATGAGGTTAGCTCAATGGCTGCGCGACATCAGGGAGATACGAAAGAGTTCCGTGAGTTGAGCTTCGCCGAGCAGGCCGAGTCGATCACGGCAACGATCAACAATTTGCAGGCGGCGATCGAGCACCACGTCGAACATTCCCCCCGTCGCTTGGAGACGATCGAGAAGTGCCTGGCTCAGATCGAGCGGCTCGGGCAGCGATTGCGAGGCACCTACAATCAACAGGCCGCGCGATCGGGTTCGGGTCACGCGCTTCCCGGTGTCGAAAAGGTGCATCGATTCCGCGTGGGTAGCCCGCGCCTGGCGGAACCAGAGCGGGCGGCCGACTTCACGATGGACGTTGCCGAGGAATCCCAAGATGCCGGCATACGATGACAACGGGTTCACTCCCGCTGCTCCGGTTGCAAGAGTCGTCCTTCGGCATCCTGATAGCGGGGAGAGCATCGCGGAAGTCCCTATGCTGATTGACTCGGGTGCGGATGCGACATTGTTGCCCAGATCCGCCGTTGCATTGCTCGGCATCATGGGTACAGGCGAGCGTTATCAACTGGAGGCATTCGACGGCACGACCAACGAGTCGGAGGCTGTTCGCGCCGTCCTCCTTTTCCTGAACAAGTCATTCCGCGGTCGCTTCCTTCAAGTCGAGTCCGAGGTCGGGGTCATTGGCCGTAATGTCTTGAACCGGGTTCGGCTGCTGCTGGACGGGCCGGCGCTGAATTGGGAGGAATTGCCGCCGACAACCGGGGACGCCTGTTGAGGAACTGTCTTCCCCGGAAAGGAATGCGGAAGGGGCCATCCATACTCCGAAAGAAACACGACCCAAGCGCTTGAGCCGAAGATTGACCCGCATCGCTTGTCGAGATCCTGACACGTGGGTCGTGAGTTGAAGGGTGAAGTCGCGTAGGTGCGGGGCTCTTCTGCCAGCCGGACGGGGCTGGAAACAGGGACGCAGCTAGTTATTGATACTAGCTGCGTCCCTGTTTCTGCTCCCCAATCGGAGAATGAAACGGTCCTGGATGGGTGGTCACTCGAGCTTGACCTCGCCGCTTTTCACGCATTCCAGGTCAGCCAGCGAGGCACAGCCGGCAGGAAGCTCCGCGTCCTCGATGAGCATGTCGGGAATGTCGTCCTTGATGGCGAACCTGGTACCGCACCGGGTGCAGATCAGCACGTCTCCATCCTGGCGCAAGGGGGCCTTGCCCATCGGGCACA
>JBAUOX010000154.1:0-1506 GCA_049579985.1 Isosphaeraceae bacterium
AACTGCTCCTGGGCGAAGAGCGGCTGGAAAACGTTCGCTGCCTGATGGACGACGGTTGCTACGGGCGCCTGGAGAGCATCGTCCCTCCCATCACCGTGCCGGCGTGGATGTGCATGGCAACCAGCCAGGACCCCGGGTCGCTCGGAGTTTACGGCTTCCGCAACCGGGTCGATCACTCCTACGACGGCCTGGGGATCGTCAACTCCCGATCGATCGACGCCCTGGCCCTCTGGGACCAGGTTGCCCGCGAGGGGAAACGGTCGGTGATCATCGGCGTGCCTCCCTGCTATCCTCCCCGCAAGGTCAACGGGCACTCGGTCGGCTGCTTTCTGACGCCCGACACGACGCGCAACATCTTCACGCATCCCGCCGAATTGGGCCGGGAAATCAGTGATCTGGTCGGCCCCTATCCGGTCGATGTCAAGAACTTCCGGACGCACAACAAGTCGTGGCTCAAGGCAGAGATCCATGCGATGAGCCGCAAGCATTTTGCCGTGGTGCGGCACCTGCTTCGAACGGCCGACTGGGATTATCTCCAGTTCGTCGAGATCGGTCTGGACCGCCTCCAGCACGGTTTCTGGAAGTACCACGACCCCGAGCATGTCCTGCACGAGCCTGACAGCCCGTACAAAACGGTCATCCGCGACTATTATCGCTACCTCGATGAGGAGATCGGCAGCCTGCTGGAATTGCTCAGCGACGATACGCTGGTGCTCGTCGTCTCCGATCACGGTGCACGGAAGCTGGACGGAGGCTTCTGCGTCAACGAGTGGCTCATCCGCGAGGGGCTCCTGGTGCTCAACCATTACCCGGACGAGGTCACACCCTTCGCCAAACTCGACGTGAACTGGGACAGGACCCGGGTTTGGAGCGAAGGGGGATATTATGCCCGCGTCTTCTTCAACGTGCGCGGACGCGAGCCCCGAGGCGTGATCGACGCTCAGGATTACGAGCGGTTCCGCGACGAGATCAAGGCCCGGTTCGAGGCCACCAGGGACCCTCTCGGCAATGCGCTCGGCACGCTGGTCTACAGGCCGGAGGAAATCTACAACGATGTTTGCAAGGTGGCGCCCGATCTGATCGTCCACTTCGGCGGGCTCTCGTGGCGGTCGATCGGCGGCGTCGGCTATCCGACCATCCATGTCAGGGAAAATGACACTGGCCCCGATGACTGCAACCACGCCCAGCATGGCGCCTTCGTCCTCGCCGGGTTGAACAGTCCCCTCCAGGGACTCGTCGAGGGGGCCCACCTCCTGGATATCGCGCCGACCCTGCTGGAGCTGGGCGGCTATGATGTACCGCCGGCGATGCAAGGACGTTCGCTCGCGGCCGGACAGCTCGTGCCCTCGGAAGGAGCCGGACCGCCTCTTTTCGATGAAGAAGAGATCATCCGAAGCCGATTAAGTGGTTTGGGGTACATCTCCTAGCACGGTTTGCCATCGCGTGGCACACAACCGTAGTTCAGGACTTGTCCTGCCGAACGAGCGAATACCGGCAGGACAAGTC
>JBAUOX010000155.1:0-6721 GCA_049579985.1 Isosphaeraceae bacterium
CAATTTGCCGATAACCCTGGTGTTACGCATCCTCCCCTCAAACACGGAGCTGTCCATGTCCGCTTTCCGCACCGCATTCCTGCTCGTCACCTCGCTTTTCCTTCTTGTCGGCTCTCATGCCTCAGCACAGGGAATCAACTCCCCCATCGGGAAATACTATCGGGAGTTTATTCCAGACAATCCCAATTACAACGTGTGTTTGTATTTTAGGGCAGACGGCTCATTCGAGCGGTTTGTCAATGGAATCCGTGACACCGAGCCTGGCCTCTGGCATCTACAAGGCAATACTCTTTATTTAAAATATAATCGGTTCAAAACTGGGCCGTATCGTATTTACAGCGAATTTAACCATGCCGGACATAGTGAAGATAATCGATATGGCAATGTAAGTTTAGATTACATTCCCATGTAATACGGAGTCCGGAAATTTCGTGCGCACCTATTCCACGTAATTCCGGGGACACCATACGCAATTCTTGACCGGCCCTACTGCTGGCGATGGTCTTCCGTCATGGCCGGATTGGCACAGAGCCGGATGGCGTCGAGTGTCCTGCTTGGGGCTTCTGGCCTGGTGTGATTGTTGCTCGGAAATCACTCTCCGACCAGTTGTCTCCTGACTTCCTCATGAGTGTGGAACTGGCCGGAGTCCATGCGTTCGCGGATCGCGTGGCAAAGGTCGCGAAACGTTGGGCTCCGCTCGATGAGGAGATCGATCACGTCATCATCGAGCGGGAGCAAGGCATAACGCCCTTGACCTTCAGATTCGAGCACGATTCCCTCAGAGCCCGCGGCTTTGATGATCTGGCCGATTGGCGTATTCAGGTCAGAGATAGGCTGTACGGTCATGGCGATCCTCCGAGGTACTCGATTGAATCTTGCTTGCTGAGGACCTGAATGATGAGGACGGCTTCTTCGTAGAAGACCGGGCATGATTCTACATCCAGACACTGCGATCGAGCGAGCGATACCCCACAGCCTCGGCGATGTGCTGGGGCTTGATCTCGTCGGAACCTTCGAGGTCGGCGATGGTCCGCGCAACACGCAAGACCTTGTCATGAGCCCGCGCGGATAATCCCAATTCTTCCATGGCGGCCTTGAGGATGCTCATGGCCTCGGGCTTGAGCGCGCAGAACTTGCGGACCTGGCGTGGGGTCATCCGGCCGTTGACGGTGGGACCGTGAGCCTGGGCGCCAAAGCGCTTGGTCTGGCGGGCGCGGGCTTCGAGCACCTGGGCGCGGAATTCGGAGGAGGGTGGGCCTGGGGGCATCTCGGCGAGCTGTGTGAACGGGACGGCGGGGACCTCGACGTGCAGGTCGATGCGGTCGAGCAGGGGGCCGGAGATGCGACTGAGGTATTTCTCGACCTGGGGCGGCGTGCAGCTACACGCCCGGCGCGGGTCGGAGCGATAGCCGCAGGGACAGGGATTCATGGCGGCGACGAGGATGAAGTCGGCGGGGAAGGTCGAGCTGCGGAGGGCCCGGCTGATGGTGACCTTGCCTTCCTCGAGCGGCTGGCGGAGGACCTCGAGCGTCTTGCGATTGAATTCGGGCATCTCGTCGAGGAAGAGCACGCCCTTGTGGGCCAGGCTGATTTCGCCCGGCTGGGGCGGGCTGCCGCCGCCGACCAGGCCGGCATCGCTGACGGAGTGGTGCGGGGGGCGGAACGGCCGCACGGCCATCAGCGCCTGGCCAGGTTTCAAGAGGCCCATGACGCTGTAGATGCGCGAGGTCTCCAGGCTCTCGGCCGGAGTGAGCGGGGGCAGGATCGTCGGCAACCGCTTGGCCAGCAGGGTCTTGCCGGTTCCGGGTGGGCCGATCATCAACACATTATGCGAACCTGCGGCGGCGATGAGCAGGGCCCGCTTGGCGTAGTCCTGGCCCTTGACGTCGACGAAATCTTCTTCCATGTGGGAATTCTGGGCGAAGAGTTCGTCGAGATCGACGGCCTCGGGGTCCATGTCGACCTGCCCGGTGAGGAAGCCGACGGCCTCGGCCAGGCTGCCGACCGGATAGACATTCAGTCCCTCGACGACGGCGGCCTCGGCGGCGTTGGCCGTGGGCACGAGCAGCCCATCGCGAGCCTCGGAGACGGCCTGGAGGGCCATCGCGAGGATTCCCTTGATGGGCCGGGTGTCGCCGGTGAGGGCGAGCTCGCCGACGATGGCGTAGTTGCCGGGCCGGTCGAAAGCGACCTGGCCGCTGGCCAGCAGCAACCCCAGCGCGATCGGCAGATCAAAACCGTTGGCGTCCTTCTTGAGATCGGCCGGAGCGAGGTTGATGACGACCCGGTCCACCGGGCGACGATATCCCGAATTGACGATGGCGCGCTCGACGCGGTGCGTGCTCTCCTTGACGGCGGCCTCTGCCAGTCCGACCAGGACGGTCTTGGGCATCGATGAAGCCGAGACGTCAACCTCCACCTCCACGGGAGTCGCGTCGATGCCAATCAAGGTGTAAGAAAAGAGCTTGGCGAGCATGGTACGCCGTTCTGAGCATCCCGAGGGCGACGGCCGGGCGGCATTGCCTTCGAGCCGGTCGCGGACCGTCGAGTTTAGCACATTTCCATGCTGGTCTCCTATTGCCCTGCGCGTGCTGTGGCGAAATTGCGGCAGTCGCGCCCTTCCGGCTAACGTTCCAGCAGGACCACGACATCTTCTTTCGTGCCTCCGCCGAAATCCTTGAGGTACGGAGTGGACATCGCCTTGACCGGCTGAGGCCGCCGCAAGCCACGAGGCTTCAGCCCGTGGTCAGGCGGGCTTCTCCGGGGTTTCAACCGCGGGCCCACACCCGAAGGGTGGGGAGGCCCCGCACGATGTTAATTTTTGGCGACACGGTGGGAACCGGTGCCGTTCTTTGGTACAGTGCGGTCGCTCTTTGGTAATGGGGTGTTCGGCGGTTGGCAGGGGAAAAGGAATCGGCCCTGCTGGAAAACATCAACCGAGTGGCAACGTCGTGAGACAGTCGCCAACCATGCGGCTGGTCTCCCCACCCCTTCGGGGTGTGGGCCCGCCCCAAGCTTACCCACAGGTTCGTTGGGGATCACCCAGTGCGGCTCTTCGGAGAAGAGAGAAAACCACAGGATCCATTGGGGTCCACAGGATCGGAACGGGTCCTTGGGCGCTAACGTAGTCGGGGAAAGACATGCGTTGCCCAGAAGCTGCACCACTTTCAGTGGTGGCAGAGCGTTCACAGAACCCAACGCCGGGAAGGATGCCAGGCGAAAAAAATCCGGCTTGCTTGACGTGAGCGTAGTTACTGTTAACCTTAACCAAATAAAGCACACACTGACCTTGACGGGAACCGGGAACTGGTCTGGTCGGCTTGGCGACTCTCGGGGAGGAACCCGACAAGGGTGAGGGAGGTCGCATGGACTCCACCAAAGTTCTGGGTCAGCTTGACTCTCTGATTGACGATCTGCTCAACGACAGCGACCTTCCGGCGTCCTCGCTGGCGTCGATGCTGATGGCGGCTCGTGATAGCGTCAAGGATGGATATCACTTCGCGCTGGCACGACGAGTCTGTGATGCCAGCAACGCGATCCGGGACCGCTACTCTTCGGATCTCTGCGTCATGGGCTCATCGTTCGAAACTCATGAATCCGAGTGAGCTGGCGTGTTCCCTCCTGCCTCTGCCAGGCCTTGGCTGCGCGACGTGGCCGTGGCGCACTGGTTCGATGGATACTGTAAAAATCGATTCTGGCTGGTCTTTGTGAAGACCCATTCTTTAGGTTGCGCGATCGACGCGGCACCGATTTCCACGTAGCGGAAACGGTATCCTAGCGGCGGAATCCGCAATTCGCGAGTATGATGTCACGGCGGTGCCCCGGCAGCTACGGAGCATTGTGTTGATCATGAGCGCGGGAGTCGCTCCAGATCCAACCAAGCAGGATGTCATCGATTCTGATTTCCATCAGCGTGATCGTGGGATTGATCCTGGCGGTGGGGCTGATGTCGCTGTCCGAGTCGGCCCTGGTCACAGCTCGCAGGTGGCGTCTGAGAGAGCGGGCGGCCCGGGGCGAGCGGGGAGCGGCGGCCGCCTTGCGGCTGACTGAGCATCTCGAGCGGTTCGTTCCCACGGTCCGGGTCGGGGCCACCCTCGCCGGAACCGTAGCCGGGGTCTGCGCCGGTTTCTGGGTGCGGGAGTCCCTCGGGCCGGCGACAGGCGATTCCTTGCTTAAGCGCGGAGTCACGATCGGCGGAGTCGTTGCCGGAATCACCATGGCGACCTTGTTGTTGGGCGAGCTCTTGCCCCGGAAGATCGCACTGCATTGGCCGGAGCGGATTGCCTGTTGGGTCGCCCGGCCCATGGCGGTCTTTGCCAAGATGGCGGGTCCTCTGTCGAGGTGTCTCGAAAGGACGACCGAGTTGCTGGTCCGGCTGCTGGGCATCCAGTCCCCGGCTCGGCCACCGATCACCCAGGAGGAGATCAAGGGGCTTCTCTGGGAGGGGACCAAGGCAGGCGTGTTCGAGGAGGTCGAGTACGACATCTTCAGGCGGGTCTTTCGGTTCTGCGAACGTCGGGGCCGCGCGCTGATGACGCCGCGCGACGAAGTCGTCTGGATCGACGTTGCTGATTCACCCGACGAGATCCGTCGCAAGGTCATCGGCTCGCCGCACTCTCGGTTTCCGGTCTGCGATCAGAGCCTTGACAACCTGCTGGGGATCGTCCAGGTCAAGGACCTGCTGGCACAGAACTCGGGCGGACCGACGTTCCGGATCAAGGGGCTTCTCACCCTTCCCGCTTTCATCTACGAAGGAAGTCGCGGGCCGCAGATCCTGGAGATCCTCAAGAAGTCGTCCACGCACACCGCCGTGGTACTCGACGAATATGGCTCGGTGGTCGGGTTGCTCACGCTCAATGACATACTCAACGCGGTGCTCGGCGAATTGCCCGAAGGCAACGGCGACGACGAGGCGCCGCGGTCGGTCCAGCGTGCGGATGGTTCGTGGCTGCTCGATGGCCGGTTTCCGCTCGATGAGTTCCGCGAGCTATTCGACCTCGCCGAGCTTCCAAGCGGCGAGTTTCACACTCTTGCCGGCCTGGTCATCACCCAGCTTGGTCACATTCCCCGGGTCTCCGAGACCTTCGACTTGCTCGGCCTTCGTTTCGAGGTCGTGGAGATGGACTCTCAGCGCGTGGACCGCGTGCTCGTCAGCCCGCTGGCCAGATGAATCCGCCCCCACCCACGAAAGAGTGCATGGCAGCCGCTGCCTGCGGAGGCGTCACGGGAACCCCTTCGCGGTCCAAGCCACCCTGCCAACCCCATCGTGCAATCGGGCACCGGCAGGTGGGATGACGACGCCTGCTACAAGCCCTACGCCCTCTTCGACGGCCGGAAATGGCTATTCTGGTACAACGGCCGGCGCCAGGACCTGGAGCGGATCGGCGTGGCCATCCACGCGGGCGAGGACCTGGGTTTCCCCCATGACAACGGCCAGAAGCCAGGAAGAAATATCGCTCTTGGGGATCCCGTCACTCCGCTTATGCATCTTCGATCTTCTTGCTCTAGAGGAAGCCGATGGCGTGGCCGTAATTGAAGAGCTTCGTTAAAACGTAGTTGGCGATCTCCGAGCGGGTCGTATCCGAGCGCCACATCATCTCGAGGCGGACGGGGTCGAGATGGGCATTGCAGACCAGGTCGCTCTTCCGGGTCAACCCTCCACCGAGGTCGATCTCTTGCTCGAACCGTTCGATCAAACCGCAATCGACCAGCGCCTGTCCCAGGGCTTTGTTGAGAGCGATGTCGTTCGTCTTGGCGACGGCCATCAATGCATCGAACGGGGCCAGCCGCTCGGCCTTGGGCTTGGGACCCCGTTTCAGGGTTCCCACGGGCACGCCTTGCAGGGCGCTGGCAAGCTCGCTGTCGAGAAGACGATCTCTCCCGTTGGTTGCTCCGCCCACAGCAAAGCCGGATTTCGCCAGCTCGCCACGGAGCAGAACGTCTGCGTATTCATTGATGACTTCGATCGCGGTCAGCGCCGAAAGGTAAAGGATCTTGGCGTCGAAAGCCGTGCCCAGGAGGCCGAGGCGCTCAGGGTGTTCTTTCATTTCTTTGACGATGTTTGCATCCGTTGCCGCCATCAGGCGATCGACATCGGCAGTTGAGTACTGGCCCCGGGTCAGGACGCCGACATCCGCCTCGGGATCGTTCCTCGCGACCACAACCACCCACATCCGGCATTGTTCTTGGGCCTCGAGCTTGCTGGCGAGGATCTCGCGATTTTTCCGCTCCTCGACCTGCAGGAGCTTGAGGAAGGTTCCGATGGTCCCGGCCTGGCCCGCGAGTACCTCGGCGCGTTCTTCCGAGATTCCCAGGTCGGCCAGCGATGCTCCATAATTGAAGGTCGCGACCGTCTGGCGTGCGATTCTGAGGTATTCGCTTCGGGCAGGGCCGGTGTAGCGAAACACGGGCTCCTCGACGCCCAGAAGGGCCTCGCCTCCGATTTGACGCGCCGCCGCCACCAACTTGTCCGCGATCGGTTCCGAATTGCAGGGCCAGACCACGACGGTTCGTTCACCTGCGGTTGATCGGACGAAAGCGTTGATTGCCAGAGTCGCCGACTCGATCTCGACGTCGGACGTGTCTCCCAAGGCTTCCCGACTCTCGATGACGACGACCCTCATCGCCCCCTCGCTGGGACCCAGTGCCTGGAGTCCTTCCCGGATAGGTTCGTCGCGTCTGACTGAGACGGTTTGGACCCCCTTCCTGAAAAGTCCCAGCG
>JBAUOX010000156.1:0-4080 GCA_049579985.1 Isosphaeraceae bacterium
TTCAGCAATATCGAGGCTTTAGCCCGCGGAACCCACGCCCTTTCAAGGGCAGTGGAGGAGCGCGGGAATTCGGGCTTTAGCCCGTCCTTTCGCGTGTCGATAAATAGCAACGAACCTGGACCTCTCCCGCAGGCCCATGGTACACTGCGCTCGTTCTTTGACAACTCGCTGTTGCCGGTTGGCGGGGGAAGGTCCCGCCGTAAAACAGTAACCAAGATCAAAGCTCAAACGCCCAAGGGCACTCCCGTAAGGGAGCAACAGTGTTTCGGGCGATGCGAACACGCCGCGAGGCGCTTCGTACAAGCCCCCGAAAGGGATGGCACGAGCCGAGGGGGAAACCCCCTGGCAGGGCGTCCGTAACGGCGCCTGAGCATGCGGGCCAATCTGGCCCAGCGTGAACCTGAAAAGGAAAGCTACCGGGTTTCAACCCGTGTAGATCGTTACTTCATGATTCTCCAGTGGCCCAGATTCGGATGCCGGACCTCGCGATCGGGGCACACCATGATCGCCAGGTGGAGTGGCCAGTGCCGGCTCGCTCCATCAAGGGCCTGTTGCTGAGCTGCTCCACAATCGCGTCGATCGTGGGTTGACAGCGGCACCCTATCGTGTAATAAACGGTCCCGAAGTGCCAGAAACGGATCTGAGGAAAGGACTCCTCCAGATGGAACCTTCTGTATGTATAGTCGGCGGCTGCGGGCACATCGGCCTTCCCCTGGGGATCGCCCTCGCCGACGCGGGGGCCCAGGTGACGCTTCTCGATATCGATGAGGCCAGAGTGCGCAGGGTTGTGGCTGGGAGAATGCCTTACCTAGAACGCGGCGCCGATGAACTGCTCCTGTCGGTCCTGGCCACGGGCCGCCTGCAGGCAACCACGTCGGCCGATGTCATCCTCGAGCATGACACGGTGGTCGTCACGATCGGGACGCCCGTGGACGAGTACATGGACCCCGGCGTGCGCTCGTTCGATCGCTCAATCGACCGGGTCCTGGATGAGATGCGCGATGGGCAACTCCTCATCCTTCGGAGCACGGTTTTCCCAGGAGTCACAAATCGCCTCGATCGTCGAGCATTGGAGCGGGGGCTGCAGATCGACATTGCCCACTGCCCGGAACGGGTCGCCCAGGGTTACGCCCTCGAAGAACTGACGAAGCTTCCCCAGATCGTCGGCGGCGTCACGCCCACAGCGACTCAGCGGGCCGTAGCGCTGTTCAGCTTACTCGGGGCCAAGGTCATCGAGCTCCCACCGATCGAAGCGGAACTCACCAAGCTCTTCTGCAACGCCAACCGTTACATCACCTTCGCCATCGCCAATCAGTTCTTCGTGATCTCCGAGCGGTTCGGCGCCAACTTCGACCGCATCCGCCGGGCCATGACCGCCGATTATCCCCGCATGGCAGGCTTTCCCTCAGCCGGCTTCGCCGGTGGGCCATGCCTGCTGAAGGACACCATGCAGCTCGCGGCATTCAACCACAGCGCCTTCGTCCTCGGCCAGGCGGCCATGATGGTCAACGAGGGACTTCCCAGGATCCTCGTCGAGGGCGTCAAGGCACGGTACAATCTGGCCAGCTCGACGGCAGCGATCCTCGGCATGGCCTTCAAGGGCAACAGCGACGACCCGCGCGATTCGCTGGCCTACAAGCTCCGCAAGGTTCTGACCCTCGAATGTCAGCGCGTCCTCTGCACCGACCCCTATATCAAGGACCCGAGCCTCGTGTCCCTGGAGACGGCGCTGCGGGAGGCCGACCTCGTCTTCCTGGGAGCGTGCCACGAGGAATACCGAAATCTGGTCATCGAGAGTCCGGTGATCGATGTCTTCGGTTTCCTCCGGCAGGACGTTGGGGCTGATGTCGAGAAGCAATCGGCCGCCTGAGGGCTTTGCCGTCTCGGCGTGGCCTGTTGCGCCCCCTCATCTCCCTTCACTCAAGGCCCTGGTCAACGAGACGCGGATCGAGATCAGCGGCGGGTTCGAGCTGGCGCAGCCGCGCAGGTTGCCGTTCACGTTCCGCAGCCGTCTTCCGAGCTGGCCGTGGCTGGTCTGGGTCTATCTACGGCTGCCGTTGCTATGGCGATTCTTCGGCGCCCAGTTCTTCCTCGTCGGGCGGAAGGCCACATGATGTCGATGGCTGCCCCGGCCCTCAGCGAATGTCGCCCTTAACGGTACTCGGCTCTGGCTGCGCAAACCTATCCTCATCACGCAGGACCTTTTCCATGGATCAACCTGATGGCAATGCCTCAATCAGTGTCTACGGGGTCATCTGGCGAGCCTTGATCCTCGTCGCCTTCGTGATGGCGACCTTTCCGCCTTGGTGTAGCGGAATGGGAACCGGGCTGGACCCGTCATGGGTCGTCGCGTTAAACGAGATAACACATCGTCATATTACGTTTGGCAAGGACATTGTTTTTACCTACGGCCCCCTGGGATTCGTTCTCGTTCCGCTCGAGCACGGATCCAATCTTGTACACGCCGTTGCTTTCCGTCTGGGTCTGCATGTCCTCTGGTGGATCTCGGTCGGCGTGCTGCTTTTCCGGGTTCGAGGGGTGGCGGTCCCGCTTCTCTTCGCCGGCGCTTTGTCGTACAGCGGGATCTATTACGACCCCATCGGTTGGGATGTGAACATGCAGTTGACCGGGCCCATGATCTTGACGACGATTGGCTACCTGGCTCTCGCGGACGTCGACCGGCGGACGATCTGGGCCGTCCCCGCCATGGTAGTGGCGGCGGGCGCGTTGCTTTCGAAATTCAACATAGGTGTGGCTTGTACCGGATCGATCGTGGTGTGGGCCGTCATCCAACTGAGCCGCGACCGGAGCCGGCGCATGCTTGGTCGACTGGGCCTTCTGGCCCTCACCTATATTGGGGCGCTGGGGCTGTTCTTCCGGATTTACGGCGGCCCGATCAGCGCCCTTGGGGATTTTCTGCGCTACTCGAAAGAGGTCGCCTCCGGATACTCGTCGCAGATGTCGTACGCGGGGCCAGTGGCAGAGGTCGCGATCTTCTCGGTGGCCCTGGGCTCCCTGTTCATCGCGGCGGGTGCGGCCGTTTTCTTGAAGAGGCAATATGCCCCGGCGTTGTTGATCATCCTCTTTCCCCTTTTCGTGATGTTCAAAAGCGCCTTTGTCAGCCACGAAGCCGGCCATGTGCTGATCTCGTGTCCCACCATGGTCGGATTGACAGCGTTTCTGCTGCCGGGCCGCTTGAGCCGATGGGAGTCGTGGAAGACGCAGGGGGTCGTGGCGGTGGCTCTCTTCGGCTGCTGGGCATGGTATTCTCCACCGTCGGTGTCCAAGGTGTTTAGAACGAGCGCCCTGAGTTTCGAACGATTGTGGAATCTCGAGTCAACCCGGGCGATTCTTCGAGATACAGATGCAAGAGTCAAAGAAAGTCTCAAACTTCCCCCACGGATCCTCGCACAGATCGGCAGCGCGTCGGTGGATGCTTATCCCTGGGATATTTGCTACGTCACCGCCAATCACTTGAACTGGAAGCCTCGGTTCGTGATCCAGTCGTATGTCGCCTACTCTCCGGTCCTCGACAGAAGATCTGCCGAGGACTACCGGGGCGAGAATGCACCGCAGTACATCCTCTATTCCCATCGGGCGATCTCGACTCAGCACCCCTGCATCGTCGACGTTCAGACTCGGATGGAGATCTATCGTTGGTATGATGTCGTCGATCAAGCGGGGGAGATCCTGCTCCTGAAACGGCGCGTCTTGCCACGCTGGGACAGGACCGACGAGTTGGGATCGCAGTTGATCACCTTCAGACAACGTTGGGAGGTTCCCGAGGACAGCCACGGGCCGATCATCCTCCGGGCGAACGTACGGCTCAATCAGGCCGGCAAGCTGAGCAATATGTTGTATAAAGTCTATCCTCCGACGATCCGCGTTCAGTATCAGGACGGGGGAGTGATGGACTATCGCCTCGTGTGGCAGAACCTCAAGTCCGGATTTCTCGTGAGCAGCCTACCTCGGGACGTGAATTGTGCACGACGGTTTTTCGAGGGAGGCGAAGCCGACCGGGTTCGTTCAGTCACCTTCATCAACGACAAAGGGTACTACGTAAAAGGGTTTCACGTATCC
>JBAUOX010000157.1:0-1682 GCA_049579985.1 Isosphaeraceae bacterium
GTGCTATCCGCGACCGCGCGAACCCCCTGTTCCACCTTCACGACATCGTGGCTGTCGATGCCTTGCCGCGGACCGCGTCGAACAAGGTCCTGCGACGGGAGCTTCGCAAGCGATACCAGGAAGAGGATGCGGCCGAACCGCCTGCGAATTAGATGGATCAAAAAGCCCCATGTCCTAATCTTGCTTCTTCGTCCTTGCCTGCGCTAAAGCCCGCTCCACTTGATGCCGCGGCCGGGTAAGCAGGGAAACACCGCCAGGTCGCTCGCCGGTGGCGCGGACGTAGGCCACGCGCACGGCATAGTTGTCGTCGGCCAACGTCAAATACATGTCAGCCAGTGGGGTCGGGGTGCGTGGGGGAACAACCGGCCAAGGAGTTGGATGGCGTGCGGTCGTCGGTGCGCAGTGGCCGGCCCTACGGCGCAGAGGACTGGGTCGAGGTCATTTCCCATCGCCTCGGCATCGTCCGTGAGCCGCGCCGTCGTGGTCGTCCGCCACGCGAAAAGATGCTCTGACACCGGAATTCACGAAAAGATGCTCTGACACCGGAATTCATTCCGCTATGTCCCTATTGTGCCACGGACGGATTGCCAAGCTCGGTGAAAGAGTCGATCCTGACGATGCCGCGGCGTTCGGCTTCTGACTTTCCTTGGGGATCGAGGAGCTCCCCCAGCGGAGAGCGGGTCGCGACGGAATCACTCTCCGGCCGTTTTCGGCACTTCTGCGACGAAGCGGTTTGACAGATACATACCCATGCCGCGTAGCTGATCGATGACCGGTCCCACGGCCGGGACGAGACCGCACTGCCTTCCGAGCAGCACAAGGCTGATCGTTCCCTGGAGACAGAGGCCGTTTTCTTGGGCACAACGGCGCGCTGTCAGGTCATCGAGCACCACTTCGGAACCGGGTTGAGCCAGTGCCAGGGCAAGCACCGCAAGCTCTCCCGCACCCAGGCGATTGGCGTCGAGCTGGGGTGGGATCGGCAAATCTGGTGCGACCTGAAGCCACCCGGCGGAACGAATCTGGAGGAGCGACTGATCCTCCGGACCATGACGAGCAATCTCGTCGAGGACAGCTTGGGGAACAATGACGGGCAGGTCACCAGCGCGAAGAAGATCAAGGAGACCGATCTTGCTCAGAAGGATCAGCGGCGACGTGTTCACGATACGTCTCAAGACCACGTTGAACCTCCTCGCTCAACTCCTCATCCGTCCCCTGAAAAAGGTCCACCTGGGCGCGACCCAGGGCGAGGATGAATTCCCACCGGCTCAGGCCCGCGATCTCGGCCCCTTTGCCTTGGGAAATCTTCCCCTCGCGAAACCACTCGATCGCCGCGGCGAGACGGAGATTCTGGACAAATTCCTGGCGTGTACCAGGATAATCCGCCAGCAATCGCGCCGGCAGCTCGAGGGTGATCGTTTCCGAACCAGGCTGAGCGCTCATCTCATACCCCTCTTCCGGCTCCGCGAATGCCCCCGGTGATTCTCACACGGAGTCTTGATCGCTCATGATACCCATCCTTCTATTCCGTGTCCCCGCTGGACTGGAGATCTCGCTGACTTGGTGGGTGACATCCAGCGATTGGCCTCCCCGGTGGAGAACTTGAGCCCGGAAGTGGCTGAGCTGCGCGCCCTAGTCCACCGCCTGCAAGCCGAGAACCACGAATTCCGCCAGCAGGCCGGGTA
>JBAUOX010000158.1:0-9585 GCA_049579985.1 Isosphaeraceae bacterium
GTGCCTGGAGCGCCGTCTGAAGGCGTGTCGGCAGCTTGAGCGGGTCCAGCTCTCCGCCCTGGCCGCGGCCCTTTTTGGGCATGTCCTTGCGGATGTTCTCCCAGAGATTGCGGTAGACGGGCATCTCATCGCCCGGAATGTTCTCGGCCACGGGAACCCTCGGCAGTTTCACGATGCCGCACTCGATCGCGTCCATGAGCGAGAAGTCGCTTACCGTCCAGGGAAACAGAGTGCCCTCGGCGGCGTGGCCGGAGCCGCGGAGGAAGAAGGGAGTGGCCGAGAGGTCCATGACCCTGCAAGAGTCGAGATTGCGGTTCACGGCTTCCAGGCCGGAGATCCAGAGCCTGGCAGCCTCGTTGTTCTTCTGAGCTTCCTTCTTCTCGTCTCCCGTGAATTCCTCATCGTCCTCGTCGCTCGGCTTCGCACGGTAGCAGTGGTGCGCCTCGTCGTTGAGAACGAGAATGTTCTTCATGCCCATGAGGTCGGGCATCACCCGCTGGAGCATCTGGCCTTCGGTTTCCAGGGTGTTCAGCTTTTCTCCTCGCCCCTGAAGCAAGGAACGCCCACCCGCCGAGAGTTCGATCCGCTCGCGGAGCTTGAAGGCGTGGTAGTTCGTGATCACGATCTTCGCGCGATGGATGTCGTCCAGCAGATCGCCGGGTACTAGCTCGCGGCTGGCGAAGTAGCTGTCGGGGTCGTTCGGCTGCAAGACCCGGAGGCGGTCCTTGATGGTGATACCCGGCGCGACGACGAGAAAACCCCGCGTGAACTGTTTGCTTCCAGGACGGCGCACGGCGTTGAGCGTCTGCCATGCGATCAGCATCGCCATGACGGTGGTCTTGCCGGCGCCGGTCGCTAGCTTCAAGGCGAGACGAAGAAGCTCGGGATTGGCGTCTCTGCTGGCGGCGGCCAGGTTCTCGAGGATCTGCTTGCCACGCTTCGTATGAGGTGCGACCTCGGTTAACCAGATGGCCGTTTCCACGGCTTCCACCTGGCAGAAGAACGGGCGAACGTCAGCGAAGTCGTGATACCGCCAGTGCTGGAGCAACCGCGACGTTTCTGGGGTCACCTGCCACTCGCTGGGATTGGGCCAGGCCCGCCAGCGGTTCACATGACCACGCACCTCGTTGATGATCGAGGTGGGATCGTACTGTTGTTCCTGAGTTGAAAGCCCCTTGCCCTCGTCAAAAACAAAGTTCTGCTGGACGCTGCTCTTCTTGCGCTTCTTCGGCTTGGGAATCGGCGTGATGAACTCAGCCCGGCGACGGTCTTCGATGATCTTCTGGGTCGGCTGGCCCTGTTTATCGAGTTCCCAATGCCGCCGTGGGCATTCATACGGAGAGTTCAGGATGGGGCGATCAAAGAAGGGGTTGGCCATCGTCAGATCCTGTTAGCTTACATTTGAAGGGCCACGCATGACGGGCATGTTCCTGGATCCCCTCGTCGATTCTGAACGCATGGACCTCATGGACAGTTTAACACGCCCATGGGTGAGAGTCAACAACCAACTAGGCGTCGTCCCGACGAAGTTGCGGAGACACCATACCCATTCGACTGCCGAGCGACGCTCTGGATCGGGACGATTGCCGGCGCCGGCGAGGAGCCGAGCTGCTTCCGTGAGGGGCGCTCCCGGTTGTGTCGCCGCTACCCTTTCAGGCGCCCCGCGCTCGGTCCCTTTGGCTTGGGCCGGCCGCGTCCGACGACTTTCAGGTTCGCCGCCATCATCAAGGCTTCGGCATATTCAACCCCGATATCTCTGACGCCTCTCAGGTACTCGTAGACCGCCGACCGGGGCAAAGTGCCACAATAGGCGCGGGCTTTCTTCCACAGCTCGTAGCGTGTCATTCCGCGATCGTCGAGCGATTCCAAGATGGCCTGGCGCAGCGGGCCGAGCTCCCGTCTGGGCAGATTGCCGGACGCGTCGCGGCAAACCGGAGCTTCTGTCCCTTTCAATTCGGGTATGTCGTCCGTTTGAACAGGGCGGCGCATCGTTTCTCTGAGCCGAGCCAGGTCTTGCGCCGTGCTCGGTTGGCCCTCGCCGGCCGGCATGCGGATCATCTTACCTGCCTTCGATTGCTTGGGCATATTGTTTCCTTTCGCGGCGGGTTGCGTGCCGTGCGCTGATGATCCTCGTGACCCTCTGATCCGCCTGGTAACGATCGGTCCAACAGATCAAGAGGATGATACTCCGGTCAGCCGGATGAGATGCCGTCGTGATGTGACGGTCCTCGGCCAGACTGTGAGCGTCGTCGAAAGTCTCCACGTGATAGAGCTCGGCCTCGTCGTCTTCGAGCACCGCCTTGGCGTCCTCGAAGGACACACCGTGTTTTGTGAGATTGGTCTTCGCTTTCTTGGTGTCCCATTCGAAGTCATTGTGGTATCTCATCGTCGCCTAGACCTGTTCTTCAGGCCATACTAGTACCGTTAACGGTAAGTATCAAGGCGACTCTTGTAGAGTGCTGTGCATCCCGGCCGAGCATCAGCGGCCATTGGAGAGTCAAGGGAAATTATGGCGGTCGGGGGGGACAGGAAGGCCGGCTCCTGGTAGGCTTTGCCGAACCCGAGGTTGGGCCAGGGGACGAGGATTCCGATCCCGGCACGGAGCGCACTGTATGCATGGCTGCATAACGAGAAACGCAGTTCTCCTCGCGCTTGTCGTGGTTCCAAACGGATTACGGGCGGGCGGCGAGGATTACCGAGCTGAGCCAGGGCGAGTGCGCCGGGCTGAAGTGGTCCGGATCGCTCCCGGGACGCTGGTGGGAGATCAGCCGCCCAGGACGTGGAGCCACCTGGTGATCAAGTCCTTTCCCAGGCTGGCTTCGGGCGACCTGGGGACTCTCCCTCGCTCAGCCTTTCGGACGGCCGCGCTGATACGCACGGTGATCTTGGCCGACGTCGGCCGATCGGCCGATGACCCTTCGAGGTTTGCGCTCCGCAGGGTGGGAATCGGCCTGTGCGTTCCCGACCCGCCCAAAGGTGACGTCGTGGTTGAGTCCGGCCGGCTGGCAGAATCGGGTGTCAAGCTCGGCATGATGGAGAAAGTTGTCCTCCAATCGGCCGAGGCGGAGCTGGCCCTCGGTCGGCTGATCGCATCGGGGTCCACATTCGCGCTGTACCGCGGGCCGAGCGTGCTACAGGTGGGCCAACTCCATCACAAGGTGGAACTCTCCTATGCGTTCCTGGTTGGCGAGCAGAGTGGAGCATTGCGGGTGCTTGTCTGGTCGGAGGAGGCGAGGAAGGGAGGTCCGGCAGCGCCGGCGAGGCTGGTGGAGCTGAGGCCGAATCTCGTCTTTGATTGCCCCCTCAACGTCAAGGCGGAGCGGTTGCTAGGCACGGTGCCCGTCTCCTGGTCATTCGCCATGGAAAGCCTCCCGCCAGGACAGCCCCGACCCATGACCCCGGACCTCAGGCGTTGCCTGGCAGGGGACGCACCGCTGCGCGACCCCGAGAGGATGGAACAAGCTCTCCGACGAGCCCTTACCGGGCGTTAGGCGCAGGCGGAGCGGAGTTCGGCCCGTTCTTGAGCAGCTCGCGGCGCAGCCTTCGAATCTGGTCCTGGGCGATCGGTGCGAATTTCGAGCGAAGGATGGGATTACCCTGGAACCATGCCTCCGGCTCGCTGAAGGCCCCGTGGAATTCGACCAGCAAGGACCCCGGGGGCTGCTTCAGGCGGCTGATCTTGGCATAACTCAACCCCCCGCGGAACGGGTGCCCGGATCCTGCCTGACCGTCCTGTCCGAGTGTCCGCCAACGGTTCGCAAGCTTGGTCTCGGAATCGAATGCCGGGTCGGTGCGGCCGGCGATCACCATCGACTCCTCGGTCCGCGTCGCGACCGCCTCGTTGGTCGCCTCCACCGCGATCCGGTCCAGCAGGCGGCCTTCGAGGTGGACGAACCAGCGCGCGAGATCTCGACCGCGATGGGATGACCTGCCGCGCGGTTTCAGCTCGTCGTCGGTGAGCAGCCGGCTCGCGAACCGCATGTTCCCGGCCTCGACCGCCTTGCCGCCGGCTTGACTTGCCACCTCGACCGGGTCGAGACTCGCCAGTTCGCCGCGGACGACGAACCAGAGATCAACGATCCGGACCGTTGCGTCCGTCATTTTCCGGTCGCGCACCTTCAAGAGGAACGGCGCCGTCACCGAATCCCGAAGCAGGTCCGCCAGGGCCCTTTCCGACCCGCTGAGCTTCAGCAGCGCCGCATGCTGCTGGTTGGCATCGAGTCCGTCCTTCAGGATCGGGCCGGGGAACCTGATGGTCGCACTGTCGGCATGGAAGCCGGATCGGATCGCATCGACATAGACCGGATTCCCTGCGTGGACCGGTTCCGTGTCGTTGCCAGGTTGCACCTGGAGCAGCAGCCAGACAGGGACGAGAATGAGGCTCATCGCGCGATTGTACCAGTTTTAACGCTCTCGCGAGCAAGTTACGCTCCGGCCCGGTCGATAGATAGAAGGAGGAGGAGAGGGAGACACGTTACCTGCTCAGGGCAGGGCAATTCCTTGTTGCGTCGAAACGGGTCATGGATGGCGGCAACCTATCTCAACATCCGGAATCTCCTGCCGGTGCTTTCGGTGACGCTCTTGCTCATGAGCGGGTGCCAGCATCCGATCCCGGTAATGGGCCATTTCCAGGGGGCGGCGAATGTGGCCGCCCAGGCGGACGTCCGGGGGGAGATGTCCATCAATCTTCCCACGGCCATCGACCCGGGTCCGATGGTGGCGTCGGTAATCCGGCCGGCTCGGGGCTCCGGCCTCGCTCCCCGGCTCGCCGTGATCGACGTGGACGGGTTGCTCCTGAACCAGAACCGAGAAGGGATCTCCGATTCCGGCGAGAATCCGGTCGCGGCGTTCCGTGAGAAGCTCGAGGCCGCGACCGGTGACTCGCGCGTTGCGGCGATCGTGCTGCGGATCCATAGCCCCGGGGGAGGGGTCACGGCCTGCGACATCCTGGCGGAGGAGCTCAACCGCTTCAAGGCTGCGACGCGGAGGCCCGTGGTCGCCTGCCTGATGGACGTGGCCACCTCGGGGGCCTATTACCTGGCGCTCGGGGCCGACCGGATCGTGGCCCACCCGACCTCGCTCACAGGTGGGATCGGCGTTGTCTTCAATCATGTCAACCTGCAAGACGCCATGGCACAGCTCAACGTGAGCGACGACCCGATCAAGGCCGGGACCCTCATTGACATGGGGAGCGTGACGAAACCGCTGGAGCCCCAGACGCGGGAGCTCTTGCAGGAGATGGCCGACGGCTTCCGGCAGCGGTTCCTCGACCGGGTCACAAGACGCAGGCCGGAGCTGACCGACGCGGATCGTCGCACGCTTGCCGATGGCCGGGTTGTCGCCGCGTCCCGGGCGCTGAAGCTGCATCTGGTCGATCGGCTGGGCTACATCGAGGATGCCCTCGGAGAGGCCGAGCACCTGGCCGGAGTGGCGGACGCCGAGGTTGTGCTCTACAGCCGGGGCGGAAGCCCGGCCCGCTCACTTTACGCGATCGCACCCAGTCCGCCGCGGTTGAGCGAGGCGATCCCGTTCAGCTATCCTGGGCTCGATCGCACCAAGCTGCCGACCTTCCTCTACCTCTGGCAGCCGGATCCGACCCTGCCCAGGACCTCACCGCGGTGATCCACGACCCGCGCGGTTCGCTCGACCCGCAACCCCACGACTGGCCCGTGCTCGTCACTGGAGCGGCCGGATTCGTCGGCGGGCACATCGCGCGGCACATCGCGCAAGCCGGCCACTACGTGCGAGGGCTGGTTCGCGGCCAGCCGCCGGCTTGCCCGGACGACCCGAAAATCGAGTGGATCAGCGGGGACGTGCGCGATCCGGCGATCCGACGCCGGGCTGTTGCGGGAGTGCGAGCCGTGATCCACGCGGCCGGCTGGGTCAGCCTGGGACGGGATGCGGGCGGGCTCAGCCAGGCCGTCAATGTCGAAGCGACCTGCGGCTTGCTGGACGACGCAAAGCGGGCGCGCGTCGAACGATTCGTGCTGACCTCGACCCTGCACACCCTGGCGGCGGGTACGTCCACGAACCCGGCCGATGAGACCAGCCCCTGGAACCTGGAATGCGTCGATTCCCCGTACGCGCGCTCCAAGCGCGAGGCCGAAAGCCTTGTGCGTCAGGCGAGCCAGGGCACGTTCACGACGGTCGCCCTGTGCCCTGGCATGGTTCTCGGACCACGCGACCCGAAGCCGACGTCGACCCGGCTACTCCATGTGCTCGCTCGCTCTCGCGTGGCTTTTCTGCCGCGCGGCGGAATACCGATCGTCGATGCGAGAGTCCTTGCTCGAGCACATCGAATGGCCCTCACGGCGGGTCGACCCGGCGAGCGGTATGCAGTCGCCGGCCCCTACCTGAGCTATGCCGAACTCGCCGGGCTGGTGGCGGAAATCACCGGCAGACCCCAATTCATCGTTCCCCTGCCGGACACGCTCGAGCGGCCGTTGAAGGCCGTCGCCAGCCTGCTCGAACGCCTTGGCCCTGGCACCGAGTTGTCTGGCACGACCGTCGCGGGAGGTTTTCTCCGACTGCATGTTTCGGGGAGCCGCGCCGACGTTTGCTTCGGTCTGGTGCATCCACCTCCCCTGGAGTCGATCCGTTCGTCCCTGGGCGTCAAGGGCCAAGAGTCAGGTACCCTATAGCTGAAGCTAGGGGCTTGTAAGTGCTCTCGACCGGGTTCTGAGGTCCGGCGTCATCAAGCCCTACAATAGGCGCCCTGACACGGCATCATGCCTGTGCACCCGCGAACCCAAGCAGTCTCTTTTTCTAGCCGAGTCTCACCCGAAGGTGATTGCCCTGGAGATGCGTATCGGTTCTTGTCGTAGGCTGGCTTTTTACAGAGGGCCTATTCCCTCCAACGCGGACCTCCCTGCCCTTCGGGCGTGGGCCCACCCTGCCGAAAGCCAGTTCCAGCATTGCGATCGTACCGGGGAACGACCCGGTTATCAAGCATCGTTTCTTTATTTCAACATGGGAGGACGCGGCTCCTCCCCGTGGCTGAAGCCAGGGGATTCCGCCGCGAAGAATTTGTTGAGCAGACCTCATTCTCGGCGACGTCATCCCAGCTTGTTCGTCCTGGCCATGGCCTCTCCAGCCCGGCGAAGGGATTCCGAGCAGTCGAACCGATCGGTATGGATCTCGATGAAGACGAGCTCGTCGGCCCCGGCGGCCTGGGCGAGCGCGGCTTCGAGCTGGCCCTCGGTGTGCACATCGAAGGCAAGACCTCCGCCGAAGACCTCGACCAGCCGATGATATTTCCAGGGCTGGATGTCGTTGTAAGGCCGATCCACGATCACGCGCTCGATCGTGTAGCCGTCGTTGTTCAGGAGGAAGACGATCGGCTTCTGGCCGTATCGGATCAGGGTCGAGAGGTCCTGGCAGGTGACCTGAAATGAACCGTCGCCCACGAACAGCACGACTCCCCGGTCCGGGGCGGCCAGGCACGCTCCCACCGTAGCGCCGACGGTATAGCCGATCGAGCCGTAGAAGGTCTGGCCGATGAACTTCGCCCCCTCGGGCATCAAGGTCTCGGCAGCGCTGAAGAGGGCCACGCCCGTCTCGGCGATAACCACCGCACGGGGCGGCAGAAAGTGGCCGATGCGATCGAAGAAGCGGCGGATGGTCAGCGGGCTGTCCGGCTGGGGCTCGAAGGCGATCGTCCGCCGGTGAGTGCAACCTTCGGTCGCCCGCTTGATGTCCAGGGTCGACGGGTCCCAGCTCCGGAGCTGCTCGGTCAGCCCGAGGATGAACTCGCGGAGCGTGACGTTCGGGTAGATGTGCCGCTTGATCCGGACCGATCGAAGGTTGGCGTTGATCGTCTGATCGTCCCGAAAGTCCACGGTGAATCCGCCGGTATTGAAGTCCGTTGGCAAGACGCCCAGCTCGAGCACGCAGTCCGCGTTCTCGATGCGCCGGCGCACGTAGTCGCGGCTGCGATCGCCCTGGTAAAGGCCGATGAACTGGGGATGGCTTTCATCGAGCACCGTCTTGCCCAGCATCATCGTGGCGTAGGGAAGGCCGGTTTTGGCAAGCAGGCCGGCAAACTCTTTCTGCAGGCCGTAGCGTATCAACTCCACGTCGCCGATGACCACCGGTTGGAGGGCGGCATTCAACATCGCCGATGCTTCATCGAGAGCCTCGCGAAGCGTCCCCTCATCGCTGGTCGGCTGGGGCGGAGGCAGGAACGGGCCCGGTGCCGGACACCGCATCCGCACGACGTCGGATGGCAAGCACAGGTAGACGGGCCGCTGCTGTGCCAGGCAAGCGGCGAGCACGCGATCGATGTCCGCCGGCGCCGATTCGCCGCTTTCGAGCAGCGCCGCGGCGGCCGTGACCCGAGAATACATCTGGAGCGGAATCCTGTAATCGCCCAGCGTGTGGTGCAGCAAAGCACGCGACCTGAAGTAAACAGTCGACGGTGCTCCGGTGATCGCGACCACCGGCACCCGCTCGGCGAATGCGCCGGCCAGACCGTTGAGCGCGCTCAGCTCGCCCACGGCGTACGTCGTCACATACGCCCCCGCGCCCTTGAGGCGTGCGTAGCCATCGGCGGCATAGGCTGCATTCAGCTCATTGCAGGTGCCTATGTAGTGGACTTCGCTTTCGAGAACTTCGTTGAGGAATCCCAGGACGAAATCGCCGGGCACTCCAAAGAGATGGTCGATGCCCATCTGCTTGAGCCGGATCAAGAGATATTCCGCCACCGACACGTCCGAGTGCGCGCTCATGGTCGACCCCCATGCGAGACTCCGGCTGCCGACCCACGCCGGGCAGCTCGAAAGAGATGCCCGGTTCGGGTGGGCACTCGCTTGCCATCCTCCGAGAGATGGCTAGCACGAAGGTCAAGAATACTCGAAGCCGGCCCATGATTTGAAGTTCACGATCGAGTCCGGGCATCCGGATCGCCGCCATCACGAGGCCGGCTTCGACCCCGACGCGGTGTCGCCGTCGGGCATCCCCGGGACAACTCGACCCCTGCCCGAACCAGCTACCGGCAGAGATTGTTCGTTGAGCACGACCTTGGTAAATCGTCGGGGGCCGCCGTCGCTGCCGCGCCGAGCTGGGCATCCATGGACTGAACGGATGAGCCGTAAATTGTCTAGAAATGTCTAGAAAATGCGGAGTTCAAACTGACAAAACGCTCCGAGCGAGGACAAGAAGTGTTGGCAGCTCCTTGAGTTGGGTATCCATGGCCTGAGAAGCTGGGGCCGCAACTGGTCTAGGGGACTGGAAAAGGGGACGCAGCTAGGCATTGATTCTAGCTGCGTCCCCTTTCCTGCTTCCCAGAACCTGCTGGTCTCTGTGTCCCTCGGTGGTCATCGCAAGCTTCCCCGAAAAGCGTGACGATCAAATTTTTTCTTCCAACCGACCGGCGAGTGCTGTACCATGCAAAGCGTTGCACGCTTGGGCTGTGCATTGTCTCGATCTGCGAGTCCTGGAGTGCTCGAGAGTCGGGCGGTCGTTTACCAAGGAGATTCCGGAGATGCGCCGCGGCGTCCGGGTGGTGGGCGTCGGCAGCCCCCACGGCGATGATCGAGTCGGCTGGCGGCTGGTCGAGGACCTGGCCGAGTCGGCCGGACCGGGCGT
>JBAUOX010000159.1:0-5752 GCA_049579985.1 Isosphaeraceae bacterium
GCGGAGGGCCGACTGCCAGAACGTCGCCGCGGAATCCTGGCAGGAATTCCGGGACAGATCCCAAAGGTTCGTCGCCAATACTCTTGGCGAATGCGCGCTCCGGGGAAAGGAAGACCAACATCCCACCTCCGCGGCCGGCTTCGAGCTTCAAATCGTTGGAGACCAGCCGCGCCAAGAGAGTCAAGGATGGGTCGGTCCAGCGGGCCGCCCGGCAGGCAGCCCCTCCCCAGGACCCAGCGGCGCCAACCCAGGCAGGCCAGAGCGCGCAACGGACGCAGATTTCACCAGGCAGCGATGGGTTGTCGCAGCGTCCGTTCGTTCCCCTGGACTCGAGGGCGAGTGAAGATCAGATGTCGGAAGAGACGCGGCGGGCGATAAACCGGATCATCCCGAGCGGCCCGGCCGCCGGCGATACCATGACCCCAGAGCAGGCCGCCGAGCTCTCGAGCGTGCTCATTCCCAAGCTTCCCAACTTCAACGTCGCGGCCGCCGTCGGGTTGCCGCGGAACGCCAACCCCTACGTCATTACCTTGCAGCAATCCTTCACCCTGGCCCTGATCAACGCCCGCATTTACCAGTTGCAACTGGAGACCCTGTACAACGCCGCGCTCGCCGTGGCCTTGCAGCGGTTCCAGTTCGAGCCGCAGTTCTACGCGGGCATGTCGCCCCTAACGTCTCCCACCATCGGCCCCGGTGGCAGCAGCGCCGGTTTCCCCCTCGTGAGCCCGCTCAATCCGATCAATCAGTTCTTGTATCAAACGCGGTCGGCGCCTGGCGGCCAGATCTCGTCCTTGACCCTGGGCGAGGTCGCGGGCGTGGGTAAACTCTTGAACTCGGGCGGCCAGTTGCTGGCGGGGTTTGCCAATCAGGTTGTCTTCAACTTCATTGGTAAGAACCCCATTCAGCCGACGGTGCAATCGTCGTTGCCGCTGACCTTCATGCAGCCGTTCCTCCGCGGGGCCGGCCGCGCCGTGGTCCTCGAGAACCTCACCCAGGCCGAGCGCAACCTGCTCTACCAGGTTCGTACCTTCGCCCAGTTCCGCCAGCAGTTCATCGTCGATATGCTGACGGGGGGATCAATCGCCCAGCCTGGCGTCGGTTTCAACCTCGTCGGATTCTCCACGATCGGCAGCAACACGAACACGGACCCGACCGTCGGTTTCATTCCGCTTGCCGAAAACGTCGCCGAGGTGATGGTCGATCTCAGGAACCTGGCTTTCTTCGAGCAGCTTGCCGCACTCTATGAGCAGCTCATCGAGGGTGAGTCGTCGGGTCTGTCGCAGCTTCAGGTTGACCAGGTGAAGTCGCGAGTGCTCACGTCCAGGCAGACGTTGATCGCCGACATCCTAACCCTGCGAAACACGAACGACTCGTTCAAGCAGCAGATCGGCCTGCCTCCGGACACCCCGGTGGTCCCCGACGTGAGCCTCTTCCAGCCCTACCTGGATGTGTTCGCGGAGATCGACGAGTGGCAGCGCAATAAGAACCGGAAGATGGAGGATGTTCCCAAGATCGTCGATAAGATTCCCCAGCTCAAGGACATCGTTCTCGATGGACATTCCCTCCTGGGCCCGTACTTGAGCAGCACAACCTACACCGACAATGAGGAGGATCTCGAGGCCACCTTGCAGGCGGCGGTGCGGATCGCGTTGGAATATCGCCTTGACCTGATGAACACGAGAGCCCAGCTTTACGATGCCTGGCGTCAGATCCGGGTCAAGGCCAATGCTTTGAAGGGCGTCTTCAACGTCGCCCTGACCAACCAGATCTTCACGCCACCAACCACCACGAACCCGTTCGGCTTCTTCAGCCAGGCCCATCAGTTCAGCCTCGCGTTCAACGCCGAATTGCCCCTGATCCGGGTGGCGGAGCGAAACGCGTTCCGCCAGGCGATCATCAACTACGAGCAGCAGCGGCGGGCGCTCATGAGCGAGGAAGACTTCATCAAGAACCAATTGCGTAGCGATATCCGCGCGATGCAGGTAAACTATATCAACTACGATATCACAAAGAAGAACCTGGTCTTGAACATCCGGCTCAAGGACCAGGCCTTCGAGCAGATCATCGCTCCGCCCCAGGCGGCGACCGGCCAGGGGTTGGCCCAGTCGGCCAACGCGGCGACACAGACCACGAACCTGATCAACTTCCAGCAGTCGCTGTTCACGTACGAGGTCAACCTGATCACGTATTACCAAACCTACGAATTGGCCCGTTTGACCGTGTACCGCGACATCGGCATCTTGCCCTATGATGAGTGGGAGGCCTTCAGTGAAATTTTCCCTGAGGAGTACCGAGGACCCAGCCTCGGCCCCGGCACGATCAATACCAACAGAAAACCTGCCTCCGCTGCGGCGGCCGAGCCACCGCAGGGCGTCAGCCGGTAAGGTGTTCGCGGTCGGCCTGGCCTGCCTGCTGGCCCTGGGAGGCGTCACGGTCCTGAGCGTCCCCGGCTTGAGCAAGCCGATCCGGGGATTCTTCACCACTACTGACCTGGATATTGTTACTTACGAGGTCAAGCCGGCGGCCCTGCCGATCACGGTCAGCAACAAGGGAGCCCTGGAGAGCTCGAAAAATCAGGACGTGCAGTGCCAGGTCGAGGGGTCGACAACGATCATCATGATCCTGCCCGAGGGCACCAAGGTCAAGAAGGGCGACCTGGTTTGCGAGCTCGACTCGGCGTCGCTGAACGACAGCTTGACCAACCAGAAGATCGCCACCCAGGGGGCCGAGGCGTCGTTTCAGAACGCGAAGCTGACCCGGGAAGTCGCCGAGATCGCGGTCAAGGAATACGAGGAAGGCATCTTCCTCCAGGACAAGGCGACGTGCGAGGGCGAGATCAAGCTGGCCCAATCCGACCTGGCGCGGTCCTCCGACCGCGTGGACTGGGCCGTCCGCATGTACGAGAAGGGCTACGTTTCCAAGGCCGCGAAGGTCTCCGAAGAGCTCAATTTCCAGAAAGCCAACTTCGCCCTCGAGCAGGCCCAGAGCAAGCTCCACGTGCTCCTGGACTACACCAAGGGCAAGACCATCAAGGAGCTGCGCAGCGAGGTCGAAAAGGCTCGCTCCGACGAGCTGGCCAAGGAGCAGACCTTTCAGCTCGAAAAAACGAAGGAAGCCAAGCTGGTGAAGCAGATCACCAACTGCAAGCTCTTCGCGCCCGGTGACGGCATCGTCGTCTACGCCAACGACACGTCGCGCTCCCCCTTCAACGATGCGCCTCAGATCGAGGAAGGGGCGGCCGTTCGCGAGCGGCAGAAGATCTTCAGCCTGCCGGATATCACCCGGATGCAGGTCAACACCAAGGTCCACGAGTCCCAGATCGACAAGATCACGCCGAATATGAAGGCGAAGATCCGGGTCGATGCCTTCTCTGAAACCGAGCTCGAGGGCACGGTGCTCGACGTGGCGCCCCTGCCCGACCCCAACAGTATCTTCAGCTCGGACGTGAAGGTCTACACCACCCGCGTCAAGATTGACAACCCGTTGCCGGGCCTGCGTCCGGGCATGAGCGCCCAGGTAACGATTCTTGTCGATCGCAAGGAGAACGTGCTCAGCGTCCCGGTCCAGGCGATCATCGAGTACAGCGGCAGGGACCACGTCGCCCTCAGGACCCCGAGCGGCTTCGAGCGCCGCGAGGTCGAGCTGGGCGCCACCAACGACAAGTTCGTGGAAGTCACCAACGGCATCACCGCCGGTGCCGTAGTCGCCCTCAATCCGCTGACTCTGATCAGCGAGAACGAGAAGCGCGAGCTGTTTGGCGTCAACGGCAAGTCGGCCGGGAAGAAGGACTGGGTCGGCTTTGCCAAGGCCAAAGACGCCGAAGTGGCTGCGGGAGGCGCGACCGAGCCGGGCAAGGCCGCACCTGTCGCGGCCGGCAAGGGCGGCGAGCTGGCAATCGCCAGGGGCGGCGACCCGGCCAAGGCCAAGGCCAAGGGCCGGACCAAGGGCGCCGGTGGCGGTGGGTTCGGAGGACCGTTCGCAGCGAAGTTCCAGAACATCGCGCCCGAAGACCGGCAAAAGATGAGGACCGCCAGTCCCGAAGAACGCAACGAGATCCTCAAGCGCGCCGGTTTCACCGATGACGAGCTCGAGCAGATGCGGCAGATGCGCGCGGGCGGTGGAGGTGGCCGTCCAGGCGGTGGAGGTGGTTTCGGCGGCGGCCCTCCAGGCGGCGGCGGTGGTCGCGGCCCCGCAGGAGGAGGTAACTAGTCGTGAATTTCAGCTCGAGTAACGGTTTCTCTTCGGGCCGGCCCATTGTCAGCCTGGTCGACGTCACGAAGACGTACGTGATGGGCCATGCCAGGGGCGGCGGCGGTCTGCTGGGCCGCCGCGGGCCGGTCACGACGGTCACGGTGCACGCCCTGCGGGGCGTGACCGTGGATATCCACCCCGGCGAGTACATCGCGATCATGGGAGCCTCAGGTTCGGGCAAGAGCACCATGCTCAACCTGCTGGGCTGCCTCGACCGCCCGACCAGCGGCCAGTATTTTCTGGGCGATCGCGACGTCTCGCGGCTCGACGACGATGAGCTGTCCGAGGTTCGCAGCCGCTATCTCGGCTTCATCTTCCAGTCGTATAACCTGATCGCTCAGTACACCGTGCTCGAGAACATCCAGCTCCCGCTCACTTACCAGGGAACTGGAGAGATCGGCAAGGAGGCGAACGAGCGGGCGATCCAGCTTGCCAAGCTCGTCGGGCTGGGCGATCGGACCGATCACCGGCCCACCCAGCTCTCCGGCGGCCAGCAGCAGCGCGTGGCGATTGCCCGATCGCTGATCAATGATCCCTACATCATCCTGGCGGATGAGGCGACCGGCAACCTCGACACGGCCACCAGCATGGAGATCATGGATATGCTGGGCAAGCTGAACGACGCCGGCAAGACGATCATCATGGTCACCCATGAGGCGGACATCGCCGACCATGCCAAGCGTGTGATCCGCATGCAGGACGGCTTGATCATCGAAGACCGGCCGGGCCACCGGCACCTCCAGGCCCAGGCGGCGCTGGTTGGCACGTCGGAGTCCTGACGCCCGGTTGGCGGCTTCGAACGGGGCTGGCCGCCCCCGCCCCGGGCCGTGTGCCCCTGGTTGCCATGCGGCGTGCAGTCGATCGCGCTCAAAGACTTCTTGTTTCGGTTCGATTCATCGAGAGGACAACGGTTCCATGGGACGCATCTGGCGAGCGCTCAAACTCGGCATGAAGAGCCTGCTCTTGCACAAGCTCCGTTCCGGCCTGACCGTGCTGGGTATCGTCTTCGGCGTGGCCGCGGTCATCTCGATGCTGGCGATCGCCGAGGGGTCCAGCCGCGAAGCCCAGGAGCGTATTCGCGCCCTCGGTGCAACCAACATCATCGTCCGGTCGGTCAAGCCCAGCGACGAGGCCCAGGCCACCGCGGGTCGGCCCGCGCGCATCCTCAACTACGGGATTAAGTACGACGATTACGAGCGGATCATGGAGACCGTGCCCACGATTCGCAAGGTCCTGCCCATCCGCGAGATTCGCAAGGGGATCAGGAGGTACCAGTACAATCTCGACGGCCGGGTCGTCGGCACGACCCAGGATTATGCCGAGTTCAACATGCTCGAGGTCGATCGGGGCCGTTTTCTCACCGCCGCCGACAACGAGAAATACCAGAACTACGCCGTTCTCGCGTCCACGACCGCCAGGACCCTTTTCCCCTATGAAGATCCCATCGGCCAGGCGGTCAAGCTTGGTACCGACTACTACACCGTCGTCGGTGTGACCAAGG
>JBAUOX010000160.1:0-2680 GCA_049579985.1 Isosphaeraceae bacterium
GTCCAGGTGCCGCTAATGCCTGGCTCGGCCCCCGCGACTGACCACGACGAGGGCTCACGACAAGGAAATTTCGAGGCTCAATCACACAGCGTTTGATCTCGCTGTCTACGCTTCGCAGTGATGGTCACCCATCCCCACGCAAGACTCGCTTCCGGCTGCTGGCCCGGCTCTGCCGGACGGGATTGGCTACCCGCAGGGTTTCGATGAAAGGTTTCACATTTTGAGATGATTCTCCTTTCCCGAGTTGCTTGGCGCAAGGTCAGACCGATTTAGAATTTTTTCCACAAAAACTTCTAAATCGGTCTGATTCCGAGCGGCTGCGGAGATGATCAGATCGATCGAGCCGCGTTCTTCGAGGCGAGGGTTCCGACAAGAGGTACCGACAGACGTGGGGCGCGCCTCGCGCCGGTTGCCAGCGTTCGAGTGTAGGGGTGCCCGCAAGTCCAGTGGACATCAGTTTGGCAGTGGCATAGGCACAGATTCTCTCCGCATGGTAAGATGCCGGATGCGGTGTGGTCCCCGTGGAGCGAGCGATGGCAGAAGCTGTCCGATTCTACTGGCGAGGGCGAGAGGCGGGGATTCCCCTGGCGGAGATACCCGAACCGGACCGTAATCCGTTGCGGGTACGCCGCAGGGTGGTGCAAGCTTCCGCCCCAGATGTCATCAGGCAGCTTGAAGAGGGCCGGTTCGTCGCTGCGGCGTGGGAATCTGGTGGTTCGATTTTCCTGATTCTCTGCCATCCCAATCTCACTAAAGGTCCTGACGATAGCCTTCTGGTAGACAACATGGCCCTGCCCAGAGTCGTTCTGAAGCTGGATGGCTGGGACGACATTCCGGAGACCACCAAGCTCTTTCTCACGGCTTTCGGGTCAGAAGCGGCCAGCGTAGAAGAGTGCGTAGCGGCGAGACGTGATCTCGCAAAATGGCTCTTGGAACACGGCCAGTCTGAAACGGCTGCCGCCGTCAAGCATTTCTCTGCATTCCCCTTCGACGTCAGGTCGGACGCGCTAGAGGTCATCAACACTTGGCGTCATGTCCTCGTCAAGGGCCAGAAAGAGGAAATCGACAGGTTTCTCGACCAGGTCGAGCAGCGGTTCAAAGCGTTGGGCTGGACTCGTGATTTGGATTTCGAAGGGCAGATGAACCGAGACGAGGATCAAAACCGCTTCTACTGGTGGGCCAGCAGCCCATACAATAGACCTCGCGTCCGCGTCCTGCTGTGCCTCAAGCGGGCGACCGAGCGACGGATTCGTGGGGGCTCCTATGATTTTGATGGACTGGCCGGGGTTGCCGATCTGGCGAGCGCGATTCAGGATGTCCTGAAAGAGGTGCTCGAACCCGCCGCTGCCGCACTGGGTCTGGAGATTTCCTATCCTCATCTCGGCCCAATCAGCCGCGTCGGAAACAGGACCGCAGCGGCCATGACTGCTCTTGCCGAAGCTGGTGACGGACAATGGCCGCTTTCGGACAAGTTGGAGCCTATCTGGCGGACTTTTGTTCTGACGGCTTTTCGGGACGATGCTGCACTCCACCCAGAGGAACTGACCGCGTGGTTCATCGCCAGTGGCTGGGATGAGCGGGCGGCGGCGGAGTTGACCAGACGGTTCTACACTGAGGCGGCACTCCTGGGGGAGTATGAGGAGGCAGGGAGACAACCGGCATGACGCTCATTGCCGATGTGGTGACTGTGATCACCGGCAGTCCAGCCCCCGTACTTTTCCTCGATTCGTGTATCCTCCTCGATATTGTGCGGGCGCCCCTGCGAAACAAGCCGAGCGAGATCCAGTTTGCTCGCCTCTTCCTGACCGCGGTGCAGAAAACGCCAAAGACAATTCACCTCCTCGTCGCCTCCCCGACCCAAAGGGAGTGGACTGATCATATTGCCGAGACGGAGAATGATTGCACGATAGCGGTGAACAGCTGCAACGCTGTGGCATCGATATGCGATCATATGGCGCTTCCCCCAGTCGCATTCCTTCCGGATCGCGTACTCACCCTGTCAACTCTCCTACGGAATTTGTCCGCCGATCTCCTTGCCGCAGCCGTTAGCATGGATCACGACGCCGCTGCCTTGGGACGAGCTGTCGATCGTATCATCGCTTCAACACACCCGGCAAAGCCGGGCGGCAAGGGGGCCAAGGACTCGGTTATCCTCGAACATGCCGTGGAAGCGACTACGCAACTCAGAAATGCTGGGTTTACGGGAATCTGCCTTTTCGTCAGCTCGAACACCAAGGATTTTGCAAATGCAGGTTCCACCAACTTGCATGCGCAACTCACCCCGGCATTCAACGCTGTGAATCTGGAGTACGCGGTCAGTCTGACGCATGCCGAGAGCGTTCTGACGGCGGCCGGCTGGGTGCCGTGAACTTGAATGAGCAGCGGTGGCGGTCCCGAGTCGGAGCGTTGCGCGCTTCGGTCACATCGACCGAAGCCGGCTTTCCGCAAGGTGATCTTGGATGGCGATCGTCGGTCTGATGGGCGTTACCTCGAAATCAGTTGTCGTGGTCAGCACCGCAGCCTGTGGCAGACGACTCGGCGGTGGCCTAGCCGTCGACGGCCTCTTCACCGGCCTCGACCGTGCCCCAGAACGGACTGGGGACTCGCCGCCACGCCACATTCCGAGCCCGACCTCACTCCGCGCACATCATTGCGTGCCGAGCAGCGTGCATGTGCGCCC
>JBAUOX010000161.1:0-18493 GCA_049579985.1 Isosphaeraceae bacterium
ATGGCGGCCGGATCAGTTGTGTGAGCCATCCCTAACTGCTCCTTCCAGTTGTGACTTGGCGGGATATGCGTTTCCAACATCCACTCTACGCGACCGGGCTTTCCGCTGCAAAGTATGTCGTGCACCCCAAGGATCTCGGCATGGCTACGACCCCTGGTATCCGGGTCGTCCGATCGATTAAGATGAAACGGAAGCAGTTAACGCTCTCTCGGGTCCTGCGCCCGCTGCTGACATGTCGCCCTGGAGACGTCGACCCCGGCCACTGGTGGTTCGAAATCGGCGACCCCCGCAGCCCCACGTCGGAAAGTTATGGCTGGTGGCCGAGCCGGTGGCCGAACGGCTGGCGGTTGCTCTGGGACATCCTGTGCGGCGTTCCGGGCAACTTGAATGGCACGATCCTGTTTCCGGCTGGCGTGCACAACCGCGACCCTCACCACGGTGACGCCGCCGATGAGGTCTTCTACCCCGCCGTGCTCTTGAATGACGGTCGCACGGATGCGCAGATCGAACTGTGCCTCCAAACCTTCGCCAATGCCTACAAGGGGAAATGGCAATGGCTCTTCGGGTTCGGACAGAACTGCCATACGTTCCAGAAGGCGGCCATGAAACACTGTCGTCTGAAGCGAGACCCAAGCGTGAAGCCGTGAAATCTCCAAAACCGCGTTGCCCTGCCCTGGGGGGCCGTCCTCGGAGGCTGCGACCATGTCCTTGAGTTATGAAATGTTCAGCTCGGCCCGCGGGGCGACCTATTACCTGTCGTTCGCCGGCTACCGCATTCCACCGAATCTGCAAGGCCCGATCCCGTTCGAGATGACCGAGAAGCTGGCGTCTTTTTACCTCGCGCGGCACGAGGACGGCGGGCGTTTGCTGTGGTTCGCCAAAATCCTCGTCGAAAGTCAGGACGGCCGTCCGTGGCGCGGGGCGGAAGCACGCCGCCCAGGTTCGCGCCTTTTTGTTGAAGCCGATGTTGGGTCCGAAGGCTTCGAGCTTGCTCAGGCCATCAGCTACCCAACAACCAAAGGTCGGGCGGTATACTTCCAGGTCGAGGTGGGCCCTGACGGCTTCGAGGGCTGGGCGGAGCTACTCTGCCGGAAGGTAGTCTTCGCAGACTTCTACACGTACGGGTCGAACGGGCGGCTCCGACAGCGAAAGCTGGTGAAGGACGATGAAGGCTACTCGGTGTGGCGGTACGACGACCGCGGCAACGTCGTCGAACAGTCCACGGCGGTCACCGATGGTGTCTCCCCGGCCGAACGGGAGTTGCTGAGGAGCGACGGAACCGGCGGGACAGAGGAGCAACCTTCCCGGCTGGACGACAATACGGTCGGTCAGGTAATGGCAAGGCTGCTCGAGGGCATAAGTCCAGACTCGTGGCCCCAGGGATTGGACCACGTTGTGCAGCGCCTGCAACGAGAGTTTGCCCGGCAGGGCTGGCACCTGAGCGAGCAGGACGTGGAAAGGGTGTTGTTCGACGAGTTGAGTGGGCGACGTTGGTGGCCCACGGATTATCGTGCGGGGGTGGCTTCGTTGCGCCGTTTCGTCGAAGGCGAATTGCGAAAGAAAGGCCTCAACCCGACAAACTTCATCCGAGGCTCCAAGTAATCCGCGGAATGGGAATTAGCCGACGATGTCCTCCCTGTCGCCGCTTCTTGGGATCGGGCCCGGTTCAGTAGGTCAGACCCCTTTCCGCGAACCAGCTTGATCGGGGTGCGAGGCTACCACATCAGGGCAGGGCAATTCCGGGATGCCCGAGGGACCTTCGACCGGGATAGCCTTCTCCTCGCCGATCCGAGACCAGATCGGCCGGACGCTCAACGCCCGGGTGATCTCGAACGCGGGTGACTTCGCTCCACGCTTCTCCGGCGCCGCGATTCGCCCGGGGAGCGAGAATGTTGACAGGGATAGCTGGGTGCAACCCACAAAGAAGCGATAATGGATTGTTGAGTTTCGCCTACCATGCGGAGTGTACAGGTCATGCGAATTCCAGTGCTCATGTTTGATTTCGGCAATGTCGTGGGATTTTTCGACTACTCGACGATGTTCCATCACTTCGGGCTGAAGTTGGGGCTCTCGGCACAGCAATTCGAGTCGATGATGAACGAGCGGGGCCTGGCCCGGCTGGGCAGCGAGTTCGAGAGCGGCCGGCTCACCGCCCTTGAGTTCGCCCCCCAGGTGACGGAGCTTGCGGGACTGGAGATGTCGTTCGAGGAGTTCGAGGTCCACTGGCGGGATATCTTCACCCTGAACGAGCCGGTGGCGCGGCTGGTCGCCGCTCTCAAGCAGCGAGGATACACCCTCTTGCTGGGGTCGAACACCAATGTCCTGCATGCTCGGTTCTATCGCCGTAGATTCGAGGAAGCACTCGCCCCATTCGATCACTTTGTCTTCTCTTACGAGATCGGCGAGCTCAAGCCCGCCGCCGCTTTCTTCAAAGCATGCGTGGACCTCGTCGGGGCACCCCCGGGTTCCTGTATCTTCATCGACGATGTCCTGCCCAACGTCGAAGGCGCGCGCGCCGCGGGCCTTCAGGCCGTGCACTATCGTGACACCCCGAGCCTGATCGCCGAGTTACGCCGGCTTGGAGTCGAGATCCCGGACATCGAGAGCTGACTCCGCGCCGCGCCGCGCCAGGTCAAGAAAGCGGATCGTGCCGCCGCCGCCATGGATCAACCCCAAACGCCGGGAGGCATGAGTCGCCCGTCGCCAAGAACAACCGTAACAGCCGTCGCTGTTTGACTTCTTGAATCCAGAGGAAAGACTCGTACTGTCTTATATTCCGGCGTCGCGCAGGCCCCGGAATTCATCAGTTCGACCCACCTCGCTTTTACTTCCCTCGAATTCTCCAAAGGGGCCTTACGGAATCTCATCGGTAATGATTGGATGAGTTTGTGGAGACAATTACACACGCATAGTTGATCGTTCAGTGGGTTTCGGGTACGGCTTTGAAGCAGGGGCATCCGCAGCAGCATGAAGTCACTGGGTATTGATACGACGTTCACCCAGGGAGAATGAGACGGACCGCGATCCGGCCTTGGAGTGAGGCACCCCCTTGGAAGTAGGTTCCGGTCGATCGCCGGCATTGGAGGGGCGGATTCGCCCCGATGGTGGTCCCCGCAGCGAATTCTGATAAGTCACCTTGATCAAGGACGTTCCGGATCTTTCGAGCGGAAACGCCGGTTCAGGCGCGTTACGATCGAAGAGAGCGAAACCCAAAGCGAACCGGGGAGTCTGTCGATGAGAAGCTTCAAGGCCAACGGTCGGGAACAGGGGTCAAGAGAGCATCGCAACATCCAGCATGCGCGGCGGCGGGGCCTGCTGAATCTGGAGTGGCTACTAGAGGAACGCGTGTTGCTCAGCACGGTGGCGCGCTGGCAACCGACCTCGACCAACCTCGCCGATGTCCAGAACGGCCCGATGGCACCGCTGGGCGGCCCGCTCATCAATCTTTACGAGGCATTTCAGGGAGGCGGGAGCAGTTCCGTCGTGCCGACGAAGCAGTTCCCGCTCGACCAGTTCCAGGGCGACTCGGTGCTCGTGGGTCTGACGGCCTACACCGATTTTTCAGCGTTCAAGAGCTCACTTGTCAACCTCGGCATGCAGATCGTTGACACGAACCCGACCGACGGGCTGGTGGACGGCTATCTGCCGATCAACGAGCTGCCCACCGCCGCTCAGCTTCCCCAGACCTTGAGCGGCCAGGTGGATTACAAGTCGGAGGTCTTTGGCGCCGCCATCAACGAGGCCAATTACCCGACGTTCGCCAACGTGGCCAGCCAGCAGACCGGTCTCACCGGCAGTGGCGTCACGGTGGGCGTGATCAGCAACAGCTTCAACAATCTGGGCGGCTATGCCACAGACGTCTCGACCGGCGACCTGCCAGCGAACGTGGATATCCTCCAGGACGGAACCGGCGGCGACGACGAAGGCCGGGCGATGGCCCAGAACATTTACCACATCGCACCGGGGGCTGGTCTCGCGTTCGCGACCGCTGGCGACTCCGACGAGGTGATGGCCCAGAACATCCTGGCCCTGGCCAACACCGCGGGCGCCAAGATCATCAACGACGACGTCGGCTTCGGCGACGAGCCCTTCTTCCAGCCCGGTCTCATCACCCAGGCGATCAACACGGTCACGGCGCAGGGGGTTACCTATCTTTCTGCCGCGGGCAACGAGGCCAACCACGGGTACCTGTCGGACTTCCGCGCGGCCACCGGCACGGTCACTGGGGTGGGCGCCAGCACCTTCATGAACTTCAATCCCAGTGGCACCTCGCTCCTCTTGCCGATCACGGTCAACGTCCCCGATACCAACATCAATTTCCAGTTCGATCAGCCCTGGGCCACCCAGGAGCCAATGGGTTCGCCGGGCCCCACGTCCCAGCTCAATTTTTACGTTCTCGACGGCAACGGCAATATCATCGCCTCGGGCACCAACGACAACGTCGCCACCCAAGAGCCCCAGCAGTTTGTGACGGTCCCGACCACGGGAGACTATTTTGTCGCAATCCAGCTCGTCAAAGGGCCAGCTCCTGGGCACGTCGAGTTCGTCCAGTTCGGTCAGCAGTCGACGAACGACCTGATCGTCTCCCAGCAGTTCGGTACTGCCGGGGGAACCTACTACCCGACTTCGGTCGGCCACAACGCCTCGGCCAACAACATCGGCGTGGCCGCCGTGCCCTGGTGGTCGCCCACACCGTTCCTGGGCCAGAACCCGCTGGCCTCTGAGCCGTTCAGCTCGTCAGGGCCCTCGATCCAGGTTTTCAACACAGCCGGTACGGCCCTTAGCTCACCGCTCACGATCCAGAACCCGTCCGTCACCGCGCCCGACGGGGGCAACACGACCTTCTTCGGCTTCGTCGCCGCCACGAACAACCCGCCGTTTCCGGGCCAGCCGGCGACCAGCACGAACCTCTACGCGACGTTCACTCCCGACCAAGAGAACCTCCCCAGTTTTTTCGGTACTTCCTCGGCCACACCCAACACGGCCGGGATCGCGGCCCTCATGCTCGAGAGGGTTCCGACGGCAACCCCGGCTCAGATCAAGGCGGCCCTGATCGAGTCGGCCTCATCGACTCCCATGAATGCCTCCACGATGGGCACCTGGAACGCGCAGGGAGGCTACGGCCTCGTCAACGCCATCAACGCCATCAACGCCATCGACGTGCTCCGGGTCAGCTCGACCAACCCCGCCAACGGCGAGACGGTGACTGTCACCCCGAGCGCCATCACGGTCACCTTCACCAAGCCCGTTGTTTTCTCGACGGTCACAAGCAGCGACCTTGTGTTCCAGGCCACGCCGCCCGGCGTGAGCGTGGTGGTGGGCACGCCCCAGGCGATCGATAATCCCACTGATCCGACCATAGTGGCCTTCCCGTACAGCTTCAGCTACAAGAACCCGCCCGCGACCACGGCCAACGGTGTCTACACCTTCATCGTGACGGGTCCAATCATGGCCGAGGCCGGAGGGGAACTCGTTCCCTCCAATCCGATCACTTTCACTCTCGAAGACACAACCCCGCCCGAGGTCGCCAGCACATCGGTTTTTTCGCGGCTCGTCACCATCCAGTTCAACAAGGCGATGAACCCGAGCACGATCACGCTGGCCAACCTTTACGTCGAGAGGCAGGGAGGAACGGGGAACTGGCTGACCCCGATCGACCTGAACGATGATCCGCGGGTCGTACTCACCTACAACCCACTCACCGACACGGCGACCCTCGACTACAGCGGCCTGCCCCAGACCGAGATGCCGACCGACGATTACGCGATTGTGGTCAAGAGCGGCCCGACCGGTGTCACCGACCTGGTGGGTAACGAGCTCGACGGCGAATTCAGCGGGTCCTTCCCCTCGGGTAACGGCACCGCGGGCTCAGATTTCTTCGAGGATCTCGGGGTCAAGGTCCTTCAGGCGCCGGTGCTCACGACGTTCCAGATGACGGCTGCGACCGACACGGGGATCGCGGGCGATCAGAACACGAACACTTCGCAGCCGCAGTTCATCGGCCAGGTTTATAACAGTTTCCCCGGAACCGTCGCCAACCTACAAGTTTATGTCGAGTTCAACGGGTTGCATCCCGCGCTGAACGGCGGCTTCGACCTCGCCGTGGGCGGCGGCGGCCGCGGCTACGTGGGCAATTACGACGTTCTGGCGACGACGAACTCCGCGGGCACGTTCACGATTGCTCCGCCCGCGCTGCCGGAAGGCTTCCAGTACGCCCAGATCGTGGTGGTCGGCCAGGCCGACCAGCCTCCTCTGCCGGGGCTGTCCTCCTCGCAGGAACACGGCTTCCGCATCGACAAGACCGCGCCCTTGATCACTAGAGTCGACCCGGTCAACGGCGTCAACGGCGCGCCTCCTCCCTCGCCCCTCGATCTCTCGTCGCTCCAGTCCCTGACGCTCGACGCGGAGGATCCGGTCAACCAGGCGTACACTTACCTGTCGACCCCCTCGCAGGTCTTGTTCCCGGCCATCGACCCGTCGACCGCCGCGAACATCAGCAACTACTCCCTGATCCTCAACCCCGGACCTGACCAGGTCGACGAGTCGCAGTACATCACCACGGCGACCTTTACTGCCACCAAGCCAACCCTTACCACGAGCGGCACCTACATCGCCGCCTACAACGGTGTGATCACCCTGACCTTCTCGACCGGGATTCCCGCGGGGAGCTACGAGCTCATCGCGCATACGAAGGAACAGCGGTACCCCGGCTTGACCGACGCCGCGGGCAATCCGCTCGCTGCCGACTTTGTCTACACCTTCAACCTCCAGTCCCAGCCGGTGTTCATCACGAACCTCGCGATGGAAAGCACCTACAGCAACGATGGTTCCACGGCGATCGGTGGACCCCGCTCGTACTACGAGCTGCCTTCGACCGTCCCGGGCTATGTGCCCCGCGCCGCCACCCCGCCCACGGCCTGGGTGATCGATCTCTCGAACCCGATTCCCTATACCGACTACTCCTCTTTGAGTGCCAACCAGCTTCCAGTCCAGCTCATTGGCTCCGCTGACACCGCCGGTGGAACTCCCGACGGTGACTTCGGCAATCTGGGAGAAGGGGGATTGGGCTCCACTGGAACCGGTTTCCACATCGTTAGTAGTGTTTCGTTGGCACTGTACAACTGGGATCCAGCGACCCAGACCTCAACTTCCGTTGGCCCAGGAGGCAGCGGGAACCGCCTCGTGCTGACCTACACCGGCGGTATGCTGCCGGCTGACTACTATCGCATCTATATGCCCAACTCGGTCGAGCCGGGCGGCATCAACACCGTCATCAAGGACATCTACGGCAACCAGCTCGACGGCGAGTTCCTCGGCGACGCCACGGCGAGCCTGGACCTTACCGACTTCCCCGATCAGCCTGCCGTCAGCACCCAGTTCTCGGGGATCTTCAACTACGAGGACGAGCTCTCCACCGGTGTCTATCGCCAGGGAATGTCTGGCACCGGCGTCGCGGGGGGCGCGTTCATGACCTCTTTCGTGGTTGTGCACCCGGCGACAACCTTGACCGAGGCCGACGGAACGGTCGAGACCATCAGCAACATCATCTATGCCCGGCCCGACTACGTGGAAGATCCGCTTCTGCCCGCCACGGCCCCCGACGGCAGCCTGGCCAAGCCCTATTCGACCCTGGCGCCGGAGGGCGACCCCGCCACGGCGCCGGCTAATCCGAACCACGATCCCAACGGCGGCCTGAACTCGAGCCAGTTCTTCCTCTCGGGTTTCAACTCGCAGTACGATCGCAACGGCAATGGAGTGTTCGACCGCTCGGCCATCTACGCCGCCTCGCAACTGGCCTACAGGGGGCCCGTCGTGGTCATTGCCTTGCCGGGCACGCCCCAGCTCAATCCGATTACAGGCGTCGTGACGCAGCAGACGTTCGTTCTCACGGCGCCGGCCGGTTCCAATCCAGTCATCAACAACGCCAGCATCTCCGTGCCCTTCGACACTACGCTGGTGTTCGCAGCCGGCTCGGCTCTCAAGTCCCAGAACGCGTCCCTCTTTGTTCAGAACCAGGGCAGTGCGCTGGAGGTGCTGGGTGGTTCGACGCCATCCACGCGGGTCAACTTCACGAGCTACAACGACGCCAGCATCGGCGGCGCATCGAACAACAATCCGGTCACCACGCCCCGAGCGGGCGACTGGGGCGGCATCGTCTTGCGGAGCTACGACGAGGCAATCGCGGCCAACCAGGTGCCGTTCCCCGTGGACGGCGTCACGCAGGGGATCAACGGGCCTGCCGTCTCCGGCGAGGACGACGGCATGTCGATCATCAACAACGCGATCATCCAATACGGCGGCGGCGCGGTTCCCGCGGGCAGCAGCAACTTCTACAGCGCCATCACGCTCTACAACGCCCGGCCGGCGATCACCAACGATCGGATCTCCAACAACGGGGCGACCGGGGGGCTGGAGGCGGCGATCGGGGCCGACATGGACTCGTTCCGCGAGGACGACGAGGCCTGGGGACCGCTGATTCGCCGCGACACCGTCATGGGCAACAGTCTCAACGGCATCTGGTTGCTCGCCGATAGCGGCGACGGCTTCGTCCAGCCGTCCAACGCAGTTCCCTATCTCAGCAACCCCACAACGTTGGGCGGCGTGCAGAACTACGTCTTCTTCGAGCCCCTGCCGTTCGTGGTAACGGATCAGATCGCTGTCGGCCAGTACTTGCTGGTAAACACGGGGGGGAGCACCGCGTACACCGAGGACCGGCTCTACATCCAGCCCGGCGTGATGCTCAAGTTCGATAAGGGCGCGGGGCTCGACGTGCTCAACCCCGGCGCCAGCCTCAACGTGGGTTCCAGGTCCTACATCACCGGCTACGACCAAAGCCCAGAAACCCCAGGCAACGAGTATGGCCCCGGCACCCCCGGGTTCGTGGCCGAGAGCGCCAATGATCCGCAGGTGCTTTTCACGTCGATCTTCGACGACCAGGCCACGACGACGCTGGTGCCCACGCCGATCAACGTGACGGGTGAAACCAGTGAGCCCAATCTCGGACCGGCCGACGTACAGAATGACTGGGGGAGCGTGGGCATCCAGGGCGGCGGAATCGCGGTGATCAACGCCGCCACGTTTCAGTACGGCGGCGGAGCCATGAACACGCCGACCCAGACCCTCCCCTCGCAGTCCGTCCTTTCCTTCTTGACCGCGCCGTTCCTCTTCCCGCTGCCGCCAACGGCCACGGAGGATCTGGGCACGCACGTCTACGTCACTAACAACAACTTTTACGACAACTTCGACGCGGCGATGCAGATCGAGCCCAACGGCCTGCTGGCTGGCGACCCGCTGCACCCCCTGGTCTCGGGCCATCCCTTCATTCACGGCAACGTGCTCCAGGGCAACGGCATCGACGGCCTGGCGGTCGTGACCAACCGGGCGTACCTCTTCAACCCCGACGAGAGCTGGGATTACATCGGGCCGATCGAGGCCAATCTCCCTGTGGGCGGTTACAACCAGGACGTGAACACTGTCTGGGACTTGACGGATATCACCTATATCCTGCGGGGAACGATTGTCCTTTCCGGGCCTTACTCCACCGACCCCACCATTCCCGATAGCGCGGCGCCGGTTCCCAACCCGACCCAGTACACGGCGCCTCCCAGCCCGGTGGTGTCGCTGACGATCCAGGCCGCCCTGCCGGGGACCGTCCTTGCCGACGGCGAGGTGGTTCCCAACCCGGGCTTGCCGGTCATCGTCAAAATGCTCAGCGAGAACACGGCCAACGGGGCAGGCTCGCTGGCGCAGTTCGGCTCGACCGGAGCGGAAGCGGACCAGGAGGGCGGGGCCGGCTTCATCGCGGGGGTCGACGACAGCGTCGACCCGCCAGACAGCCCGCTCGTCGATCCGGGTGCTTATTCTCAGATCCGGATCCTGGGCATTCCCGGTGACCAGACGACCGGTCAACAACGGGTGCCGGTGATCCTGACCTCGCTCCGTGACGACACGGTCGGCGTCACCGCCCGCGGCGTGAAGATGTACGACATCTTCAATAGCTACCCGGTGGGCCCGTACACGCCGTACGCCGGCCAGAGCCTGACCACTCCCGAGCCCGGTGATGGCGGGTTCATCTACATCGGCAGCAACTCGCTGACCACCTACGACCTCACCGACCCCCGCCAGGGAAGCTTGATCGACAACGCGGACTTATCGTACATGACGCGGATCGAGATCCAGGGAGGCGGAATTGTCGATGAGGCCCTGACAGCGGGGTCAGATTGGTATGGCATCAAGTCGGGATACGGCAGCGAGTTGGCCGAGGGGCCCGGCTCTTCGCCTCTGCTCCAGCTCAATACGGCGATGGCCGTGCGCATCTCCGACACGAACATCAATGACTTCGCCGACGCCGGCGTCTTCGTTCATCCCATGAGCGCCAATGCCCTGGTGCGTTTCGTCAGCGCGGCCGGGGCGTCATTCCCCAGCCGAGCCACCGGCACCACCGTAAGGGGCGAGCCCGTGACGCTGTATATGTACAACGACACGATCTCCAACACTCCGCAAGGGGTTCACGTCAACTCCGAGAGCGAGGCTGATACCACCGGCGAAAGCCCGTATCAGCTCGTGCTGCTCAACAACACGTTCTATAACGACACCTATGCGGTCCAGACCGTCGCGCCGGAGAACCAAAACAACACGAACTTGCTTTCCATCGTCACGACCCTGGCGATGGACAACAGCTTCGACGGGTCGACCAACACCGCGGTCGACATCCAGGGCATGGCCGGCCTGAGTACTCTCGAGTACAACCTGTACTTCAACAACGCGGTCAATGTCGTCGCCACGACCAACGACGGCGATTTCCCGGGCAACGCCGGCGCCGTCTACGGCAACCCCGAGTTTGTCGACGCCGCGACCGGGAACTTCGAGCTCGAGCCAGACTCCGCGGCGATCGACGCGGCCCGCAGCGAGATCGGCCCCATCCCCGGGGCGGACGCGATCTATCCCACAATCGACCAGCTCCTGAGCGACGCGTACGGCACCCGGACCGACCCGAACACGGTGCTCTATCCGGAACAGCCCGGGGCTTCCAACACTATTGGTGGCTACGGCGAAATCGCGGACCCGCGCCAGATCCTTACCCTGCCGGGATCCGAAGAGTTCGACTTCCAGGATGAATGGGTTCCGGCGCTGACGACCGCGCCCGACTCGTACGGCGGTCCCTCGACCGGCGCCGCCATTCCCGGAACCTACAACTACACGCCGATCAACGGCCAGCGCGACGCCCTGGGCCTGCTCCGGATCGATGATCCCGGCGTGCCCAATGTCGGCTATGGCAAGTATCCCTTCTTCGATATCGGTGCGTACGAGTACGTGAACCTGAACCCGCCCGACGTGACCGGCGTGACGGCGACGATCGGGACCTCCACGACTCCGGTCAATTTCTACACCGTGGGAGGCAAGTCAGGAGCCAACCAGACCCCGCAAACAATCGACGTGCATTTCAACAGCCCGATCAATCCCAGCACACTGAACTCCAGCACGGTCGAGCTCGAGGCGCTGGGAGTCACCAGTAACAACGTCCCCGGCACGCTGATCAGCCTGGCGGGCAAAATATCCTATGACAGCGCGACCTTCACGCTGGTCATCAACCTCGGCGCCAGCGGGCTGGTGCTCAAGACCGACGCTTACCGGTTGATCCTGATTGGCAGCGGCTCCCAGGTGATCGCCAGCCCGCAAGGTATCGCTCTGAGCGGAGCGAACCTGAGCGACAACGACGACCCCGCTAGCGGCGTGCAGCTTCCGCTCCCCTCCGGAAACGGTTTCCCCGGCAGCAACTTCTACGACAACTTCATCATCAACACCACGCCCCCGATCGTGACCCCTAGCACCTTCATGCTGGCGCCTGCCAGCGACACCAACATTGTTGGTGATTACGTCACCATGACGACGCTGCCCAGCTTCGTCGGCTCGATCACCGAGCCCAACGCGGCGCTGGTGCCTCTGGCGGGCCAGACCGCAATCCTGGACATCGGAATCGCCGTTGTGGGTTCGTCCGGCACGACGGTCTACTACGACACACCCGGCATCCCGGCCGCCCTGCTGCCGTATGTCCGCAACAATGCCGGGACGGCCTTAACCGATGCCAAGGGCAACTTCACCGTCACGGTCGGCGTGGACGGGGCCGGAACCGGCCTGGTCACGAACACGACGCCCCTGCTCAACTCGCCCTACAACGTCGGCACCAGCGGCCAGCTCGTGCCGATACTGCCGCCGGGCACGGTCAACTACTACTACGTGGCCCGGGTCCGCGTGACCGACCAGAGCGGCAACCAATCGAATCCGGCGACCGCGCCCTTTGTGGTGGACACGGTGCCTCCCGTCGTCACCGTGGCCAGCCCGGCCAACAACAGCGTCATCAACCCGAGCACGACGCCGTTGAACTTCGTGGTCCACGCCAGCCAGAATCTCGACCTGACTCACTTCACCACGGCCCAGATCCAGCTCCTCCAGTCGGCGCCTGACGGCAGCTTCACCACCGGCACCACCACCATCGCAATCAACCCGACCATAACGCCTGTTTACCTGGACAAGGGGATTGGAGGGCCTGGTGCCGAGACGCTCGGCTTCACCACCACCGCCGCGCTGGCCAACGGCCTGTACCAGCTTACACTGCTCGGCACGGGGAGCAATTCGATCCGCGACATCGCCGGCAACACACCTGCCAGCGGCAATATCGTCGTGACCTTCGCTATTTTCAATCCCAACAACATTACAAGCGTGTTCGTGGGGCCGGCGAGCTTCGTCACCCCCGGCACGACCGCGCCCGAGGGCGACCGCGCCAACCCGTTCCCGACGATCACCGACGCCCTGGCCGCGGCGGCGGTGGGCGAACGGATCGAGGTGTTGCCCGGCGTCTACACCGAGAATGTGACGCTCTTGCCATTCGTGAGCATCGTCTCGGCCGACCCCAGCAGCACGGACACCTCTTATGTCCCGGGTAAGGCCTTGAGCACGATCATCCGCGCCCCGGCCGTGGCCTCGGCGACACCGAACGTCACCGTGACGGCGACCAATCTCAGCTCCTTCTCCTCGCCCGGGCAGGTGCCCTTCGAGACCGAGGTGGGCGGCCTTACAATCGCCTCACCCCTGGTCGGCAACCCGGCCCTCGGCGCAATCAATCCAAATGCCGTCGGCTTGCTGGCGACCAACTCCAACCTCTTGATCGACAGGGACTACTTCATCGATGCGGGCGACGGAATTCAGGTCACCACTTCCGGTGCCGGCTCGCAAGCCCCGCAGATCGAGAACGACGGCCTCATCGGCAATATCAACGGCGTCGTCGTTCAGGACGACGGTACGAGCAAGACAGCAACCACGACAGAGGTCATCAACAATACGTTCGCCTACAACACGACCGGGTTGGTGGCCGATAATAACGCGGCCACCGTCTCCCCGCAGGCGTACGTCGCCAACAACATCTTCTGGCAAAACCATGCCCAAACTCTGGCTCGCCCCGGTGCGGGCGTCACCTCCCAGACCAAGAACAAGCTGTTTCTCAACAACAATTTGTTCTCTGGCAATGGTCCAAGCGACACCAGCACCGCCTACGCCGCGGTCAACATCGGCAACGGGTTCAACCCGGCCCTGCTTGGCCCGCTTAAGATGAACGCAGAGGACAACCTGGGCAATTACACCGGATACCCCGCGTTTATGGCCCCACGCGACCCGCGACCCGGGTCCGACGGACCGGCCACGTTCTTCCTCGAGGCCAATTTCGGGCTGCGCTCAACCTCGGCCGCGATCAACAACGCGCTCGAGAGCGTGGCCACCAAGACGGATTTCCTGGGCAACCCCGAGAACCCCAACCCGACCACTGCGGGGTTCCATCTGCCCGGATACGGCCCCCGCGATGTCGGCGCCTTCGAGTACGAGCCTCTCCCAACTCCCGGCACCACTGCGGTCGGCGGGGCCTTCCGCGTGGTCACCACCTCGCTCGTCCCCGACGGCGGCGCCCAGGCCGATGGCAGCACGCTCCATGTCTCCCCGGCGCCAGCCTCGATCATCGTCGATTTCTCCCAGGCCGTGGATAAATCGACGGTGCAGGCGACAGACCTGCTCCTCTCGGGTTCCGACATCAGCTCGCGCTCTCCGGTGCAGGCGACGAGTGTCACCTGGATCGACAACCACACGGCCCGCTTCAACCTCGCCGGCAAGTTCAACCCGATCGGTACGGTCAACGTCTCGCTTGTCCCCGGCTCGATCATGAGCGTCTCCGGCCAGGGCGTGCTCCCCTACGCCGACAAGGTTGTCCTGAACACACAGCAGCCGGCGCCGACCCCCACGCCGACGCCAACGCCAACGCCAACGCCAACGCCGATCACGCCGGCGCCCGCACCGCCGCCCACAGCGCCGCCCAAGAAAAAGGGCACTGCGCCGGTGAAGAAGCTCAAGGTGGTTGCCTCACCGAAACCGAAGCCCAGGACCAAGACCACTACCGCGACCCCTATCAGTCGCAAGCCACCGACTTTCCCCGCGAAGCCGGCAAAGAAGAAATAAGAAATGATCGACGCGGCCTAGAGCGGTGCTGGACTCACGATGTGGGAATCCAGCGCCGGAGCTCCAGGATCGCACGGTGGGCGGCTCGCATCGGGCCGCCCGTTTCTGTTTGGTGGGAAGGCGGACCTTGCCTCACTCCGGCTGCCACTTGAGCACGGGCGTCTTTGCCGCCTTGACTTCATCGAGCCGGCTGACAGGCGTCGTGTGCGGGGCGTTGTGAAGGAACTCGGGGTCCTCGGTGGAGATCTGGCGAAGGGCCCGGGCGAATGCGTCGAGGGTCTCGCGGCTCTCGGTCTCGGTGGGCTCGATCATGAGGGCTTCGGGGACGATGAGGGGGAAATACACGGTGGGGGCATGGAAATTGAAATCGATGAGCCGCTTGCCGATGTCCATGGCGCGGATGCCCCGATCCTTGGCCAGGTTTCGGGCCGAGGCCACGAACTCGTGCATGCAGCGGGTTCCGTAGGGCACCGGGTACACGTCCTTGATCAGGGCGAGCAGATAGTTGGCATTCAGCACGGCGTGCTGGGCAACGCGTTTCAGCCCATCGGGCCCCTGGCTGCGGATGTAGCAGTAGGCCCGGAAGAGGACGCCGGTATTGCCGAAAAAGGCCCGTACGCGCCCGATGGTCTTGGGCCGGTCATGGTCGAGGAAGTAGGTCCCGTCGGCGTGGCGGCCGACGAGCGGCGCGGGCAGGTAGGGCGCCAGGTGGTCGCGGACGGCGATGGGCCCTGCACCCGGGCCGCCGCCGCCGTGCGGGCCGGAGAAGGTCTTGTGCGGATTGTAATGCATCAGGTCCACGCCCATGTCGCCCGGTCGAACGATTCCAAGGATCGCGTTCATGTTGGCCCCGTCGAGATAAAGCTGGGCCCCGCGGTCGTGCAGCAGCCGGGCTATCTCGCCGATTTGCGGGTCGAATAGCCCCACCGTGTTGGGATTGGTGATCATGAACACGGCCGTCCGGTCGCTCAGCTTGGCCCGGAAGTCGGCCAGATCGACGATCCCGCAGCCGTTGCTCTTGATCGTGACGGCCTCGAAGCCGGCGAGGTGCGCCGAGGCCGGGTTGGTTCCATGAGAGCTGTCGGGAACCAGGACCTGCGTCCGCTTCTCACCCCGGTCGCGAAAATAGGCGGCGGCGACCAGCAGCGCGGTGAGCTCTCCCTGGGCGCCGGCTGCCGGCTGGAGGCTGACGGCGTGCAGGCCGGCGATCTCGGCCAGGTCATGTTGCAGCTCGTACAGGATCGCCAGCAGTCCCTGAAGCGTGTCGTCGTCCTGGTAGGGATGCTGCGCGCCGAGTCCGGGCAGGCCCGCCAGCCGCTCGTTCCGCTTGGGGTTGTACTTCATCGTGCACGAGCCGAGCGGATAGAAGTTGGCGTCGATCGCCATGTTCAGGGCCGACAGATTGGTGTAATGCCGCACCACGTCGAGCTCGCTCAGCTCAGGCAGTGCGGGGCTGTCCGCCGCGCGGTGTCCTCGAGGAATGACGTCGTCGAGCGGGCGGTCGGGCACGTCGGCCGCCGGCAAGATGGCCGTCGCGCGGCCGGGCCGGCTGGACTCGAAGAGCAGGGGAGTCTGGTCGAGTTTGTACATGAGGGCTCTCTTCATTGCCGTGGGCCAAGGGGTGAGATTCGTGGTCCAGAGGTCGTGGCTCGATGGTGCGTCAATTGGGAGATTCAGCCTCGCCTCAGGGCCTGCTCATACGCCGCGGCCAGGCCGTCGATTTCCTCGCGAGTCCGCTTTTCGGTCACGGCGATGAGTATGGCGTCGGCCAGGTCGGGGTACCAGCGGCCCAGGGCGATGCCGCCGTGGTAGCCCAGGCGGCCTACCTCCGCGAGCACGGTTCGCGGATCCTCCGCGCAGCGGACGACGAACTCCTTGAAGAACGGTCCGGGAAAAGCCGGCGAGAGCCCGGGAACGGCCGCCAGCCGGTCGGCGGCGTAGTGGGCCTTGCGGGCCGACAGCTCGGCGGCCTGGCGCAGGCCGCCCGGTCCCATGGCCGCCAGGTAGATGCTGCTGCGGAGCGCCAAGAGGCCCTGGTTGGTGCAGATGTTCGAGGTTGCCTTCTCGCGGCGGATGTGCTGCTCGCGCGTCTGAAGCGTCAAGACCCAGCACCGCTTGCCATGGCGGTCGGTCGTCTGGCCGACGATCCGTCCGGGCAGCTTGCGAAGAAAGTCTTCGCGGCAGGCCATGATGCCCAGGTAGGGCCCGCCGAAGGACATCGGGTTGCCCAGCCCTTGACCCTCGGCCACGACGATGTCGGCGCCGTATTCGCCCGGCCGGCGCAGCAAGCCCAGGCTGATCGGATCCACGCTCACAATCGCCAGAACTCCGCGCGCGTGGATCGTCTTGACCAGGGCCTCGATGTCTTCGAGCTGGCCGAAAACGTTGGGATACTGCAGCACGACGGCGGCGGTATCGTCGGTGAGGGCGGCCGCGAGGGTCGCTGGATCGATCGTTCCCCGCGGCCCGGGAATCGTGACCAGGTTGGGCTCGAGGTGCTCCAGGGTCGTCGCCGCGATCTGCCTGTACTCAGGATGGACGGTCTCGGCGATGACGACGCGGCCGAACCGCCGGGTGACGGTCAGTGCCATGAGCAACGCCTCGCTGACGGCCGAGCCTCCGTCGTAGAGGCTGGCGTTGGAGACATCCATCCCGGTCAACTGGGTCACGAGGGTCTGATATTCAAAGCTGGCCTGAAGGGTCCCCTGACTTGCCTCAGCCTGGTACGGGGTGTAAGCCGTGTAGAATTCGCCCCGTGAGGCCAGGTGATCCACGACTGCCGGGATGAAGTGATCGTAGCTGCCGGCCCCCAGGAAACAGACCCGCTGGTCGGCTCCCTGATTCCTCGCCAGCAAGCTGCTAATGTGGTTGGTCAGCTCGAGCTCGGTCAGAGCGGGACCGACGTCCAGGGCCCTCTTGAGCCGGAACTCCGGCGGCACCATGTCGAAGAGTTGATCGAGCGAGTCCAATCCGATCGTCCTCAGCATGACGCGGATGTCGTCCGGGGTATTTGCAAGATACGCCATATCGTGTGTGTTCCGGAGCGGAGGAAATACACCGATCGCCGTGCGATCGGGACAGATCTCTCTTGTATTCAAAATCCAGGCGGAGCGCTTAATTCTACAGCGCCAGATCGATCGCCGTCGAGAATGCAAACGATGTCGGGGAAGTCGCTTGCAACAAGCCTGAAGCGCCAGCGAAGGGCATTGAATGATATTTATTTTAGAACGCCCTTCGCTGGCGCTTCAGGCTTGTGAGCCCGGGGAAGTCAGGAGCGCCGATCCAGCGCTGTAGTATTAATGGGCTTCTTCGGCCAGCTTTTTCTCATAGGCCGCGAAGTCCATCAGCTCGGTGGTCTCCGCCGCGTCAGAGATCTTCAGCTTGATCAGCCAGCCTTGGACGTAAGGATCATCAGTCAGAAGCTGAACGTTCTCCACGACCGCGGTGTTGACCTCCGTCACTTCGCCGCCAATCGGCGCGTACAGGTCGCTCACGGCCTTCACGCTTTCGATCTCTCCGAAGCTCTTGCCCGGAACCAGGCGGGTTCCCACCGCGGGCAGCTCGATCATGATCAGGTCGGTGAGCTGATCGACGGCAAACCGCGAGATACCAATCGTCGCGGTTGAACCGTCAATAAACACCCATTCGTGAGTGGGAGAGTACCGGAGCTGCGCAGGATCCATGTGGGGAAGTCCTTTGACTTTCGGATGGTGAAGATCTTCTACATCTCCAGAGGAGGGTGCCGTGAGCTACTTCTGAGTTTGCGGAGAACGACGTTGACACTCCCCACGCCTAAAGACGGGGGATTCTCGGTTCGACGCCGACTGCCTCCATCGGAGGTCTGACACCGGCTCCCCGAGCGTTTCGCTTGTCCGAGTGCCCCTCGGCCAAGATTCTGAGACCTTCGTCTCGAATGTTGATAGCGGCGGAACCATCGCGATCATGCACCAGTCCACAGCGGCACACCCAATGGCGATCCGAGAGCGTCAGTTCG
>JBAUOX010000162.1:0-3859 GCA_049579985.1 Isosphaeraceae bacterium
GCTGGTCAAGAGAATGGCGTTGGGCATCATGGCTCGGTCAGGGCGAATTCGGGTCAGGCGCTCTGCCGGCGGGTACTCGACCCGCCCCGATCCCTCCCATGGTAAAACAATCGGTCATTCTGGCAAGAGCGCGGCCAGTTTACTCGCTGGATGCTGCGATCGCCGTCCTATCGTCTCCAGCAAGCGACCGGTCCGCCGCCCAAAAGGACATCGCCATCCATGTGGGGTGTGGTCAAGCGACGGTCAGCAGGCGTTTTGGATCGATTTACCAACTAGCTCAGTCGCAATCCAGAATCTCCCTCCGCGGCCCGCTTTTCTTGTTGGCCAATTCGGGGTGCTCTCCCATTGCGCTTCCTAAAGGTCGCAAGCCATTGCGAGACATGCTCTTAGAATGGCATTTCTGGACTAATTTGAATCACTCGTCTGTGGTAGTCATAGACTGTTACAGGAGATTGATTGACGATCTTTACGAGGATTTGCTCATGTCTATCGACATTCGCAGCGAGAGGCTGATCGGCCTGGACGAAGCGGCCCAGATGATTCCCGGTCGGGACGGCGGGACGGTCCACCCCTTCACCGTTGGACTCTGGACGCGGCGCGGCAAGCGAGGCGTCATTCTCGAGAGTGTTCTGGCAGGTCCGCGGCGATGCACGTCGATCGAGGCCCTTGCCAGGTTCCTTGAGGCTGTGACTCGCGCGGCCAATGGCGAGCAAAAGCCCCAGGCCATCGCCAGCCGTTCGCGTCGCCAGGCCGCCAAGGCCGTGCACCAGGCCGCCCTTGAGCTGGCTGCTCCCGGAGCATGAAAGGAAACCCGCCGCAAATGTCGGGGCCGGCACTCTCGATGGAGACGATTGGACCAAATACCCATGATTCATCGCCACCATGAAGGCGATGGGTCTACTGCCGCAAGACTGGCAACCAAAGAAGAGGTCCGACGATGGGACGCCCAAGAAAGAAAATCAACCCTGAAGAGGTCCGCAAACTTGCAAAACTGGGGCTCACCCAGAAGGACATCGCCATCTATGTAGGGTGTGGTCAAGCGACGATCAGCAGGCGTTTTGCTTCGCTTTACCAGCTTGGTCAGTCGCAATGCAGAGTCTCTCTCCGAGGGCTCATGTGGAAGCATGCGCGAGCAGGCAACGCCGCGATAACGCTGCGCCTTGACGATCGCTATTTCGGCCCGGTCGAGCGCAAACCGCAAGTTGATGACGACTGTATACTCGAGGCCCTTTGCGATGATGAACACAGCGTTCCGGCCCGGGTCGACCAAAGCAAAGCTGCTGGATCGCCTGGAACGGTCGAGGAATGATCCCTGCTACTTCAACGAGGCGGTCTTGTACCGTTCCCCGTTCTGGCGTGCTCAGCGGGACTGGGCGCAATCCGTTGTCGACTACAGGATCACGGCGGTTGAAACGGGCAACATGCTCGGCAAGGGATTCCTGATCGGCGGTCTGGTCCCCTGGTTCCTGTGGACCCGCAAGAACAGTCTGGTTTATGTCTGCGGCGCCGGACAGACTCAAATCGGTTCGGTTCTCTGGAAGGAAATTCGCCGGGCCGTTGCAGGATGCCCGTTCTGGAAGGCGGGTCTCTTGCCCATGACGATCAGTCCAGGCATCAAGTCGAGTCCGGCGACGGCGACAATTCGACCGGGTTGGGGCGCCATCGGGTTCTCGACATCAACGATTGAACGAGCGAGTGGCCATCACGCCGCGAAGATGCTGGTAATCGTAGATGAGGCCAGTGGCGTGGAATCCGAGGCCTGGCAGGCGATCGACTCCCTGGGGTTTTCCAGGCTACTGGCGTGTGGCAACCCGATCCGAGCCGACGGCCGCTTCGCCGAGCTCTGCGACGCTGGAGACAGGGACGCGCTGGACAGGCGACCGCCAGGCGTTTCCTGTCGCCATTTCAACGTGCCCTCGACCGCATCACCTCACGCCGATCTTGACCGCAGTCCGTGGGGCATGGCCGATCGAACCTGGCTTGAAGCCGTAGGTCGGGACCCGGGGAGGGATTCGCCGTGGTACCGCTCGCATGTCCTGGCGATCCGTCCCAAACTCAGTCATGACACACTCATTCACCAGGAATGGCTCAATCTGGCGCTTTTGGGGGAGACGGCGGAAGCGGTGACGTGGCTTCGTGGTGGGGCGCCGCTGGGCAAGGTTGTTCTCGGTTCCGACATCGGTGAGGGCTGCGGCAAGTCGATGTCCGTCATCATCGTGCGCGATAATGTCGGGATTCTCGCGATCAATGCCGCTGCTTTCGAGTCGAAGATTCAGACCGCCGATATGATATGTGCGCTTGCAAATAAGTATGGTGTGTCCGTGGAAAACATCGTCTTCGACGGTTCGGGAAACACCGGTCGCGACATCATGAAAGCACTGGAACGCCGCTATCCCTACGGGTTGATCCCTTACTTCGGCTCCAAGCCTGGCGGTCGATTCTACACCAACGCTCGCACCGCGTGTGCCGCGGCCCTGGCCCGTCGCCTCGACCCGCAAGGGGACCACGGGGTCAAGAGGGAACCGTTCGCGATACCCAACGGCCCGCATGTGCAAGCCCTGTTCAAAGAGCTGGGCGAGTTGCGCTATCGACTCAAAGGACAGAAGTCCGAGCTGGAGACCAAGGAAGACCTGATGTTGCGGCTGGGACGCAGTCCAGACTATGCGGATGCACTTTGCATGACTTTTCGAGAGGAGGCAACCTATGGGTTTTGACCCGCGGTCGATCGCCATCAACTGGGTCCGCTGCGAGGTCGATCGCAAGCGGGAGGAAGAAAAGCGGCAGGCAGAGTACTGGGCGAAGCATCCCATGGCCCACCCGTGGAAAGTCGCAATCAAGCACCCCCCTCCTGGCGTCGTGCCGTTCGGGGATCTGTACTTGATCCTGTAATTGAAAGGACCCGATCACGTGAGAGGAGAATTACCGGGGTGTGAGCGGTCAATATAAATCGATCCCGATTCGGCGAGTTTTGAGCAACTTTGGTGATACCCGGCGGCGGAATCGCCTTGCAAGTCGTGGTCAGATTGGGGGCCCGACAGAAGCGTGTACGCGGAAGACGCATCCGAGGCACGATACCCGAACATGTCTGGCAGAGTTCGGGAATGCGTCGGTGTGTCGGACCGACGCGCGCAACGCGACACTCGGTTCGGATGGGAAGCGACGTCTTCGATAACGGTTGAGGCGAACCGTCCGCTGAGGGCCGACCTTGACGCCCACGCAGCCTGAGTACTGGGCAGGCGGTGAACATCCAGGGGGAGGAAGCCGGAACCCTGGCATCCTTCTCGGGCGACAGCGGACGAATTCTGGACGCCGGTTGACGCGTGCGCTTTCTGCGCAAAATGGCGCACTCGGTCATCAGGCAGTCCCAAGACCTCATCAAGGTCTCACTCGGTCCTGCGGCCGCCTCTCACCGGAAGTACGTGAGGAAGGCGACTACTGATCGCTGCACAAAGAGCTTAACTTTTGGAGCGGATGGCCACAGGAAATCAAGGAGACCGGTACAAGAGGGGTTAAGTTCTTTGCGCAGCGATCAGTAGGCCAATCACGAACATGGCCTTCCCGTAGTAGGCGGACATAGAACGTCGCTAAGGGCGACCGTCCCGATTCCGTGGGTTTGCGGGACGCTCTGAAAAGGAGCCGGAAATCCGCCGCGGAAGCCCCGAACGCGTCCCGATTCCCGTCCCGAAATAAAGTCCCGAATCATCCCGGAAGCGGCGAGTTCCGAGACGAGGGCTGATCTCGGTGGAAGCCGCCGGAGCCCGGAGAATCCGCTGATCTTGACGAGGAACAGGGCTCAGCGACGTTTCTTGTCCATCTACTACGGGATGGCCAAGAAGCGGGCCATGACGTCCCCGGGGAG
>JBAUOX010000163.1:0-2783 GCA_049579985.1 Isosphaeraceae bacterium
ACCAGACCCCGGTTGACGCCCAGGTCGTGGGCGATCGAGCGATCCGAGCAGGCGGGGTCGGCGCGGATCGCGTCGGCGGCAAGCTGCCGTCTGCGCACGATCACGCTGCCAGGCCGTTCGGCACGCTGGCTTGGTGGTTTCTTCACGGCGACCTTCCCGCGGTGATCCCAGCCTGTAGTTCGGGGACACCATTCGTGACTCCGAAGAATTAAGTGTGGCGTCCCCGAACTGTTGGTGAGGAGCTATCTCGATTGTCAGGCTCAATCTAGCAAGCCGCCCTGCGCGGCTGCAATGAAGCGCTAAAGGCATGGCTTCGCGGGGTCAGACCCCAGGGGACGCAAGGCGACCTTCGCGGCTGCGGTGAATCGCTGAAAACATGCGAATCAAGGCGAGCAGCGGCCGCTGGAAAGGTCAGTTGGAATTCGTGGAATTCTGGTTCGATCAACGCAACGCACGGCGACCCGGCGGGTCCCGGCACTCAAGAGCGAGTGTCAGGCTCGGCCGGTTGCAGGCTCCGGCCGCTCGGCAAAACGAGCTGATACTTTGGACCCGGCGCCGCGCTCGCCTTCTCGATGCGGCCCCACTTCAGCCGGCCCAGCCAGCCGCGTGAGGTCCAGGCCGAGCGGACCAGGCCAAGATTGCCGAGAACCTGGTACATGATGCGGAACTTCCAGAGTGGATCGATCGTGAGCACGGCCTTGAGTGCCCGGAACGGATTGTAGAACGAGGCGTAGGCGACCAGGACGTTGAATTGCTTCCGCCAGGGGTGCCTGCTCCGGCTGGCGATCGTGTGGTTGCCGTCGAACTGATAATCGGCCACGTCCATGCCGCCGACCCTGCGCATCACCTGCCCCTCCTCGAATGACCGCTCGTAACCTTTCGACCCCACCATCGGTGTCAGAAACGTGATCTGCACGCTCACCGCCCCGGCGCGCTTGAGATAGCGGATCTGGTTGAGCAGGCCGGCCAGTCCCTTCGGCGAGACCAGGGGCTGGTCGTCGTGGTGCATCATCATCGGCATCGGGGCGATTCCGTTGGACAACAGGTCGCGGAACACTTTGCGGGTCTTCTCCGGGCTCTGCCCTTTCTTGACCAGTTCGGCCGTCATGTCCTCGATACCGAACCAGATCGCCCGCAGCCCGCCCTCCCGCGCCAGGGGCATGAGGTCGGCGCAGCGGTCGACGTCGTGTTCCGTGCCCTCGGTACCGACCCAGACGGCGTCGCGGAAGGGCCTACCGCTCACCGTGCCGCGCGCCATCGCCGTGAGGATCGACTCGGCGGCCTCATGGTTATTGAAGAAGTTATCATCCGTTCCGAAGAAGCTGTCGATGCCCGTGCTCTCGACAATTCCGGCGATCTCCTCGACCAGCCGTGCGGGACTGCGGAAGCGGAAGGTGCCCTGGTTGTAGGCGTGGATCGGGCAGTACGGGCAGTGAAATTTGCAGCCGTGCGTCATGATGATTGCCATGACCTTGGCGAACCTTCCCAGACGGTTGACGGGAACCGGCCGCGCATCGAGCGAAGACATGCGATGAGGGCGCTCGAACATCCCCAGAGATTCCAGGGGTAACGGCAGCTCATCCAGGTCTTGGACAAGCCGCTGGACCCCCGTGTTCATCAGTTCGCGTATCGGCCCCTCGCCCTCGTCGCGGCGGTAGACCAAGCCGGGTATGTCCTCGAGTGCACCCGCGGATCTGGCGCGCGCGAACGCCAGCCGCCAGCTCTCGCGATGAGCCTTGAAATCGAGCAGCCGGTCGAGCAGCTCGAGGAGGACAAACTCCTCGCCCGTGACCACCACGTCGGCTCCCTGCCGAACGTCCGGCCCCAGGCCGAAGAAATCCCAAGGTTCGTAGATGGCCTTGGCGCCTCCCGCCAGGATCAGCGGGCGATGCTCGCCCAGCTTGTAGGCGTCGTCGATCAGCCGGTACGCCGAGGCACTATGGATCTGCATGCTCGAGACCAGCAGCAGTTCCGGCGGCTTGCCGCCGATCCGGGCCTGGCTCGGCCGGATGTGGGGGTTCCACTGCTGGAGGACAACCCGGCTGTTCTCGAATCCGGCAGCCGCCAGGGCCGAGGCAACGGCGATCGGGGCCCCGGGGATGAGCTTCTTGTCCACGAACACGAACGGTCCCAGGCGGGTCCGCCGGTCGAACGCATTGACAAACAGGACCGGCACATCTTTCCCCGCCACACCTCGCCGAACCCGCGTTTGCAATTCCTGGTAACGACCCGTTTCGGTGTACTCGTCACCTCTCGAACGCCTCGGCAACTCCATGGCTGTCGCTCTCAATCTCTTGATTAGGAAGAGTTTGCGCCGTGAGGTCCGAGTCCTTCAGCGGTTCCACAGAGAGTGGGCGGGCCTCACATCTCTAATGAAATAAAGACGCGCCGACGCCCTGATCTCGCCGCACCGGCGTGTGCACCGCGGAAGGTTGCCCACGCCGGCATGACCCGATTATCCCTGGCCCCTGGCCCGTCGCTTCTCAGTCGTCGCGGAAGACGTCTTCCACGGCTTCATCGCCGTGGCCCTTTAAGATTCACTCCGGGCCCTTGCAACCAAGACCTGAATGGGGCGGCATGTTGGAGCCTGGTGGCGCAGGCCCCAGGCCAGAAAGGAGCATTCGTCCCCAGTTCTTCCGAGCCCCGACGGGCTGACACTAGGCTGATGCGAAGTTGCTATTGACAAGGTGTTAGAGGTCGTTTCGGGTGCTCCGGTTTCGTTACGCTGGGCACAGGCATTCGGACCGAATTGCGGCAAAAAGGGCGATATTCTGATAGTGGAA
>JBAUOX010000164.1:0-7658 GCA_049579985.1 Isosphaeraceae bacterium
GGCCCTCGTACTCATCCGAGGCCAGCACCTTGATGTGCTGAAGGATCGTGTCGGGCTTGATGGACTCGAATGCGGCCTCGAGCGAACCTTCGCGCGGCGGACCGGCGCCTGGAAGCAGGACGGCGAGAGCGGTCAATCCGGCAAGTCGGCAGGCACTCAGTTGCATGAATTCCTCGTCTGTTGGCGATGACGGTATTGCGTTTCCAGGACCGGCTTACCCACGCAGCACCCATGATAAATGCCACCGGTCGACAGGGCGACACCCAGAAGGCAGGGCGGTTTCCTTCCGGCTTGAGTTGATTTTCCGGCTTTCCATAGTACTACAGCGGTGGATCGGAGCTCCTGACTTGCCGTCCGAGTCGGCAGGAACCGGGCTCACAAGCCTGAAGCGCAAGCGAAGGGCATGCAAAAATGATATCATTCAATCCCCTTCGCTTGCGCTTCAGGCTTGTTGCAAGCGACTTCCCCGGCATCGTTTGCATTCTCGACGCCGATCGATCTGGCGCTGTAGAATTAGCTATGCTCAAAGATCCTGCAAACCGCCATCACCGAGCAAGATGACGAAGTGGTCCCGCGGCGGCGAAACCACCGGGACGGGGACGATTCATGGACATCATCTACCGTTACGAGCCTTTCGCGGCGCTCATTCCCCGACAGGCGATGGACGCGCAACTGGCCATCCGCGAGCTGGAGGAAGGACACCAGCGATTTCGCAACATCGTCATGCATGTTCAGAAGGAACTGGTGGGGAATGCTCGTCCCGCGTCGATCATCATCCCCTCGGACCCGCTCTCCTTGGGATTTGCCCTGATCGCCGGCGCTCCGGTCCAGCAGGCGCCTTATGCTCTGATCCTGGGTTGCTCTGACGCCCGCGTCCCGATCGAGCGGATCTTCGATCAGCCTCCCAACGAGTTGTTCGTGATTCGCGTTGCCGGCAACGTGCTGGGCACGGAGTGTCTGGGGAGCATCGACTACGCCGTTCAGAATCTCAAAAGAAGCCTCCGGCTTCTGGTCGTCCTCGGTCATTCCGGCTGCGGCGCTGTTTCCGCGGCCGTCGACTCGTACCTCTCGCCCCAGGACTACCCCGAGATCGCTTTTACCCATGCCCTGCGTTCACTGGTCGATCGCATCCAGATCGCCGTGCGCGGGGCCGCCAAGGCGCTCGATCGGGTCCACGGCCCATCCCTCAAGCGGAATCCAGGCTATCGCGACGCTCTCGTGGAAACGGCGGTTTACCTGAATGCGGCCTTGACGGCGTTCGATGTGCGGAAGGAGATCGAGGCGATCGAGGGACACATGGTCCAGACCGTGTACGGCGTCTTCGACCTCGTCGATCAGAGAGTCCACACCCTGCCGCACTGCAAGAACGCTGTCGCGGAAGCCACCTTCGGCCAGGTCCCATCGAGTACTGAAGAATTTACCGCGCTTGGCGACCGCCTTGCCACGGCAGTGCAGACCAAGGGAATTCTGGGTCCAGTATCGAGCGAGTTTGTCCCGCAGTGAGTTTCGGAAGCCCCCATTTCCTCTGGCTCTTCTTGCTCCTGCTTGGCTCGGGCCCGTGGGCGATCCGCGGCCAGCGGCTCCGAGCGCGATCCTGGCGGCTCCTGGCCCAGCGAGGGAAAGTGCCGAACCTTCGTTCCCTCAGCATGCTGCTGGCCGCCGTCTTTCTGATCCTGGCGCTGGCCCGGCCTCGGTTCGGCTCGATCATCGGACCGCCGCTACCACCGGGACACGACGTGGCACTCTTGATCGACGTCAGCCGGAGCATGGGCGCAGAGGATGCCGTCCCGAATCGGCTTGCGGTGGCGATCGATGCGGCCGAGAGCCTGGTCAGCGCCCTGGCTCCCGACCCCGCCAACCGCGTGGCGATCGTGGTATTCGCCGGTCGCGGGGTGATCCGGTACCCGCTCACGGAGCACCTCGGAGCTGTCGTCGACGTTTTGCACCGGCTTCAGCCAGGCTCGGTCCGGCCTGGCGGCACGGACCTGGGCGCGGGACTCGATGCCGCGCTCGAGACGTTGGGACAGGAAGAGCATGCCGCGGGACGTTCGATCGTGGTGTTTTCCGATGGGGAGGATCTCGCGGATCACTGGCGATCACGGCTCGACCGCCTTGTCCGGGCCGGGGTCATCGTTCATGTCGTGGCGATCGGCGACCCCGAGCAAGGCCATCCGGTGCCCTCGGGTACCGGGGACCAACCACTCAACTTTCAGGGCAAAAAGGTTCTGTCGCGCCGGGTTGACACGTACCTGGAGGCGATCGCGCAAGAGACCGATGGGGCGGTCATGAAACTTGGCCTGGCCGCCGCCGACCTGAAGACGCTCTACCGGACCAGGATTGCGCCCGTGGCCCAGCGGAAGCGCGCGGCGGGGAGGTTTGCTGAGCGCCCGGAGCGGTTTCCGCTGTTCCTGGCTGCCGCGCTGGGGCTGGCACTCTCGGGATGCTGGCCGGGCGGACGCATCGGCCCCTGGCGCTGGGTCTGGAGCCGAGTTGCGGGAGCCGTACTGCTCGGGGGCCTGGCGGTGGCGGGAATCGGGGCAGGGCAAGGTCAGGGAAATGGCAGCCTGCCACCAGATCCCGGAGCGGCCGGCACGGGCACCATCTCTCAATCAGCGCAGACAGGCATTCCTCCAGGGGCACCGACGGCTGCGCTGGTGGCCCGGGGTGAATCGGCTTACTTTGCCGGGCACTTCACGGAGGCGCTGTCGATGTTCGAATTGGCGATCGAGCGGGCGCCGGGCCAGCCGATTCCCCGCTACAACGCCGCCGCGACCTTGTTCCAGCTCCAACGTTACGAAGCGGCCCGCCAGCGCTATCGAGAGGCCCGCGACCGAGCAGGAGCTGCGCTGTGCACGAAGATCGATTATGCTCTGGGCAACACGGCGCTGGGGCTGGGCGATGTCGCCGGCGCGATCGAGCACTATGATAACTGCCTGGCCTCGACCGCGGTTGGCGCGGGCCTTGACGCGGTCCGGCAGGACGCGGCAATCAACCGCCAGTTCGCGCTGGAGCAAGCTCCGCCCTCCATCGCACCGCAAGGCGAGAGCGACCGCGATCAGTTTCCTTCCAAGAAGCGGAATCGTCCGCCCGGTGTACGCAAGCGAGGCGACGGCGGGAGCGACCCGACGCCCGACGATTCAGCCGGGACCGATCCGCAACCTGCTGGCTCGAACTCGCAGGGTGAAGCGGACTACCGGCCGGCGAAAGGCCGCCGGCGAGCCGGGGGCGGCGGGGGAGCCAGTAATTTGCCCCTTGGGTCTGCGGGCGAATCACCGGACGACCGCCTGGACAACGCTCTCGACCAGATCCGCGACGCCCGGCGCCGGCGGCTCCCCGAGGATTCGCCATCCGAATCCTCCGGGGACGGCCGCAAGGATTGGTGAGGCCATGCGGCCCCCTGCGTGTGGGCTCCCGGCCAGACGCATCTCTCCGGCGAATTTCCCTGCATTATCGATCATGTTGCTGGTCTTGCTGCTCTGCATGCGGAGCGAACCCGCGCGTGCCCGTCCTCCAGACGCGTTGCGGGTCCGCCTCGAGGCCGGCCGGGGGCCTTACTACGAGGGTCAGGGCATCGCAATGGCCGCCCTGGTGCTCGGCCGCGACCAGAGGCCCAGGATCGAGCTCCCCCGCTTGAGCCATGCCGAGATCTGGACAGCCGGAACTTCGTTCAAGCCGGTGAGTGCGACAGGAATCGGCTCGGTGGAATCGGGCGACAACCTGTATATCACCCGGCTGAGAATCGTGCCCCGCCGGTCCGGCCCGCTCGAGATTCCGCCGATCCTGGCCCGCATTGACGGCCGGTCGGGCCGGAGCGGGCCGTTGCACCTCACGGTCGAGCCTGTTCCCTTCGAGGGACGGCCTGCTGAGTTCCTGGGAGGGGTGGGCGAGTTTTCGGTTCAGGCGAGCGTGGTGCCTACCACGATTCGCGTCGGTCAAGAGTTCATTTATCGGATTGGGCTCACCGGCCCGGCCGCCTGGGGAACGACCTCACGTCCTGATCTCAGCCGGTTCGATCGAATTCCGCTGGCCCTTCGAGTCGAGCCCTTGCCCGATGAGAGAACGAGTGAACCGCCGTCGGTGACGTTCGTTTATCGCATCCGGCCCACCCGGGCAGGCAGTGGAGTTGTACCGCCGGTGGCGATCGCGGCGTTTGATCCGCGATCCATGCGGTACATCACCAAGGTGACCCAGGGCGTGCCGATCAAGGCCGCCGCTGTTCCGGCGTTCGACCCCAGGACCATCAACTACACTGCCCCGGATGGCGATCGAAACCATCGGATCGCCTGGGCGAGTACGGCGCTCGTTCTGATTCTCTGCGCGTTCCTGGGACTTGCGGTCGTCATTCGACGACGGCGACGCCCGGCACGGCAAACCAGCCTTCGGCAGGCGCAGCGGATCGCCCGGCGAATGGTCCGTGAGCTGAGCAACACTACCGGCGAGGCAGGCGCATCGGAAAGATGCGAAGGGGAAGTGGCCCGGAGGATCATTGCTGGTCTGATCGCCTACGCCCGGCTCGGGATCGGCCGTCCGCCGGGTGCCCTGACACCCACTGAGGCTCGGTCGGTTGTCCACGAGCTCACCCGATCGGACGACCTGGGAAGCCAGGCCGCCGCACTTGTTGCCCGATGCGATGGGTGCTTGTTCTCGCAACGGCAGACGGGCCACGACGCAACGCAACTGGTCGCGAACGCCCGAGAGCTCTTCAGGGCCCTCGGGCGAGCCTCGGTTTCCAGGCCGCCGGAGACCCCGATCAGCGAACCGCAAACACGTGCGAGCGAGTGACCGCCGTGTTGAAGAGCTCGCGGGCGGCCGGTGCGCCAGCCCTGGCCTTGGATACCTCGAAACCCTCGATTCGCAAGGCGGGAATGACCTTGTTGATCAAATTCTCGATGATCGTCAACGGCTCGCCCTGGTCGGGCCCGACGAACAAGTAAGCGATGCCGTCCTTACCCATCCGGCCGGTCCGGCCGATCCGGTGGACATAGTTCTCGGCGTCATCAGGGATGTCGTAATTGATGACGTGGCTGATCCCTTCGACATCGATGCCCCGGCCGACGACATCGGTAGCCACGAGAACCGGAATGGTTCCCTGGCGAAACCCGCGCATCACGCGATCACGGGCAGCCTGGGGCAGATCACCGTGGATTGCCGCAACGCCGGGGACCACGCGACGCAACCGCTCGGCCAGCCGGTCCGCCCCGCGCTTGGTCCGAGTGAAGACGATGCACTGGCGGGGATTGTCTCGTTTGAGCAGATGAATCAAGAGCTCGACCTTGCGATCGTGATTCACCGAGATGTAATACTGCTGGATGGTCTCGACCGACAGCTCATCCTGAGACAGGTTGACCTCGATCGGTTTGAACATATACCGCTGGGCCAGCTTCCGGACGTCAGCACTGATCGTGGCGGAGAGGAGCATGGTCTGGTGCGGGGTCGGCACCTTGCGGAGGATGCGTTCGATGTCGGGACGGAACCCGATGTCGAGCATCCGGTCGGCCTCGTCGAGAACGACGTGGCAAATATCCCCCATGTAGAGCGTGCGGCGCTCGATGTGGTCGAGTACCCGGCCGGGCGTGCCGACGACCAGGTCGACCCCCCGGCTCAAGGCTTTGAGCTGCCGCTCGATCGGCTCGCCGCCGTAGATCCCGCAGACTGACACATCACGTGCATGCGCAAGCTTTTGCAGCTCACCAACGATCTGCTGAGTCAGCTCGCGCGTGGGGGCCAGAATGATACCCTGCGGGCCGCGAGACCGGCCCTCCAGCATCTCGATCAGCGGAATGCCATAGGCCGCCGTCTTGCCGGTACCGGTCTTGGCTTGACCGATGACATCCAGACCGTCAAGCGTCTGCGGAATGAAGCCCGCCTGGATCGGGGTGGGTGTGGTGTAACGGGCATGCGCCAGGGACTTGAGCATCATCGGGCTCAAACCCATCGAATGGAATCCCGAAGCGGGTTCCTCCTGGGCTCGTCGATTCAAACAATCCTCCAGAAATGTCAATCTTGCGGTGATAAGTGGGTCGTGGCAACCAAGGCGGCACGGCCACTGAACTTTGTCAAGCTTGTTCTTGACTGCCCTTATCTTATCAGTTTACTGGGTTTCGTCAAAGGCATTACGGCGGCAGCGGGACGCTTTGGCTGGGAGCAGGCCGGCTTGACGCTCTGGGGCCGGCATCGGGCCCGGATCGGCAAACCGGGGATGTCGAGCAATTTTTGTCCCTGCGAGCCGGTCAAAGTTCTTGCTCCCGGAGAGTCTGGCGCGCTAGTGTCGTATGAGGTCGTAAGAGGGATGTATGGCGTTGCGGTCGGACGACGTTCGCCGCTTCCCAATGATCCCCCATCCGACCGGATCCGGGGCCGTTACCGGACGACTGCCGTCGGTGGCCCCGCCGAGGCAGACCAGACCAGGAGGCAACGCGTGGCCGACCCAGCACCCCAATCCCCCGACTTGCAGCAGAAATATCGGCAATTCCTCGACTTGCTGCCGCTCACCATCGCCCTGGCGGGTCTTCCTCCGAGCGAGGGACGGCTGTTCGGCGAAGATCAGATCGAGGGCCGCGGCATCACGGTCAAGATGGCTTACCGCGTGGCCCGCAACGTCGCGAAGGAATGCCTGGGCGGATCGTAAGACCGATGACGGTCGCGTGTCACGACCGCCGGCGATTGTCGATCTCGGGGCTATTCGCGGCTCGAGGGCAAACCGATAAGTATCGCATGCCGAGCATGGCCGCCTAGCGCGATCGGGATGGGCCGCTGCTCGACATGCCTCTCCCTTCGGCATCCCCACGCGAAAGGCCTACTCCGAGATGATCACGACGCAGCAATCGCTCGCACGACCGCGCCGCGTCCGAGCCGCCTTGATCGGCCTCGGCCTGGACTCCCACGATGACCATCATCGGTTGACCCGGAGCGACCAATCCCTGGTGTTCGGCGGCTCCGCGGAGACCCATGCCCAGCTCCAGGAGATCGTCTTGCTGATGGAAATGGAGTTGGACCGGCAGGGGCAGCGACTCGGCGACCTCAATCCGCTCGAGCTGGCCGAGCTGGCCTGGCGCATCGACTCGCCCGAGCTGCACGAGATCGCCCTGCGGCTCGAAGCCGGCCTCAACCGGCAAGGGCGCGCGTTCGAGGAGCTTTCCGCGGAGGAACTGACTGCCTTGCTGGCACCCGAACGGGTCGACGTGGCACGGTAGCCGGGAACACAGACCGGACCAACCCTGGCCGGCATTCTCCCGGACGCACCCCGCCAGCTCTCCTTCCGAACACGACCATCCGCGGCGATCAGGTTTCCTTGATTCCTGACCGCCGCGGATGGTCGTCTGCTTGCGCCCATCGCGCTGGCTGTTATCGGAATAATTCCGGGTCGGAGGCGAATCTTGAAACGAGTGGATGGCGGTCGAAGTATGAGGAGTTGACCGACGCGTTGTCGGCGGCCATTGGGGCGGGCGGGCAAGCTGGTTGCACCCACACCCTGGGCTGCCCTCGGTGCCGGCTGGTTCGGGCCAGGTACGAAACCTTGCGGCGTGCTCTCCGCGTCTGGGTCTCCAGCGCGCGCCCGGAGATGACGTTCTCACCGGCTTTGGTCGAGAGGATCCTTGCCGAGCAGAAAACCGGCTCGAGCCGTCGCGCCAGGCGCTGGCGCGCCGCACTACCGCTGG
>JBAUOX010000165.1:0-3603 GCA_049579985.1 Isosphaeraceae bacterium
GGTTCGCGGCGCTCTGCTATTCAGAGCTGGCCAGCATGGTCCCGGTGGCCGGCAGTGCCTACACGTACGCTTACGCCACGCTCGGTGAGCTGATCGCCTGGATCATCGGCTGGGACCTGATCCTCGAGTACGCCATCGGATCATGCTTCGTCGCCAACGGCTGGTCGAGCTACTTCGATTCCATGCTCCAACATGTGTTTAATGTCCACCTGGACCCTCGGCTGCTTTCGCCGCCCTGGTACTACGACTTCAAGCAAGAGGAATTCGTTCTCCAGCTCGTGACCCTGAAGGACGGCACCCAGGCCCTGGCCTGGTTCAACCTGCCCGCCGTTCTGATCACGGTGGCCATCACCATCATCCTGGTCATCGGCATCAAGGAGAGCGCGGGGTTCAATGCCGCGATGGTGCTGGTCAACATCGGCGTGGTGCTCGCCGTTATCGGTGTGGGAGTCGCGTACGTCGATCCAGCCAACTGGCGGCCGTTCCTGCACGAGGACAAGCAGTATCGCGGCATCGCTCTGGGGGCGGCCCGGATCTTCATCGCCTACATCGGGTTCGATTCGATTTCGACCCATGCTGAAGAAGCGCGCAAGCCCCAGCGCGACCTGGCGCTGGGCATCATGGGCGCGCTCGTGGTCTGCACGGTTCTCTACGTCGCGGTCGCGGCCGTGCTCACCGGCATGATCCCGTACCGGCAGATCAACGAGGCCGCGCCCCTGTCCGCGGCCTTGCAGGCGAAAGGGCTGACTTTTGCCGGGGGCATGATTACCCTGGGCATTCTGGCCGGAATGACCAGCTCACTTCTGGTTGGCAACCTCAGCCAACCGCGGATCTTGCTGGCCATGGCGCGCGACGGCCTGCTGCCGCACTCGTTCTTCGGCGCCGTGCATTCCCGGTTCAAGACCCCCTGGAAATCCACGATCCTGGTCGGTGTTGTGGTCGCCGCGGGCGGAGCCCTGGCACCGCTCGGCTTTCTTGCCGACCTGGTCAGCATCGGTACGCTCTTCGCTTTCGTGATCGTCTCCGCGGCCGTCTGGATACTGCGGATCACCGACCCCGACGTGCCCCGGCCGTTCCGCACGCCTTTTGCGCCTTTCGTCTCGATCATGGGCGTCCTGGTCAACGGCGGCCTGATGTTCTCGCTGGGCCGGGACAACTGGATCCGGCTGGTGATCTGGCTGATCGTCGGCCTGTTCATTTACATTGGCTACAGCAGGCACCACTCGGTTTTGAGCCGGCGGACCGCTCTCGCCGCGGGCGAAAGCGACCCCGGACTGGCGATTGCCGGCCCGGCCTCGCAAGATTGATTGATATTGATCGATCGCGCCGGTGATTGCGCAACCAAGCCTCGGAGACATCGCGATGACCCTGCGTCCACCCGATTGGCCAAAGCTGGTCGCGGGGCTGCTCTGTCTGCACGCGTGGGCAATCGCCGCGGCTGGCGAAACGGCGGATCCTTCGCCCCGATCCACGAGTTTCACGCTCGAGCCAGGCCAGTCGAGACCGTGCCTGCTGGGCGACCTCAAGGTGGGCCAGACGCTCAGCTTGCTGTTGAGTCTCGAGCAGGCCTCGCCCGGCCCTGGGGACCGTGTCATGGCCGAGCTGGCCGGGCCCGGCATCAAGCCGATCAGGAAGGAAATGTACGCGGGCGATCCTGATTGGTACCTGACCTTTCGCCCGGCCTCTGACAGCCGGGTCGCGGTCACGTTGATCAGAGGCAATGATTCGGGTCGCGCCTCGCTCTCGGTTCGCGTTCAGTGGCGACAACTCCCGCTCGCCGAAAGGGAGCGATTAGCCATCGAGGCCGAGCCCAACGATCGATGGCAAGAGGCCAACCGGCTGCAACTCGGCCGCGACGTCTATGGCACGGCCGACGACGCGGATTATCTTGCCAACACAAAGGAGGGAAAATGCGGCCTTGACTGGTTCCGGTTCGAGGTCGAGGGTGCTGAACCGATCCTTGTCTACTTCCAGCTTGATCTCCTTGACCGCGACGTCTCGGCCAACCTCAGGGTCTACACGGTCGATCACAAGAGCGCTGGGACGACGCTCTATCTCACCGGCAAGGACCCGATGGAGATCGTCCATGACCGGGAGCGCGAGCGTTACTCGAAGCACATCAGCCGGACGTTCACAAGGGGAACCTACTACCTCGAGGTCAACGCGAACCATCCCGACTACATTCTCCGCACGAGGGTCTTGCCAGTCCCGCCTTACAACGAACCTGCGCTGGCCGTCGAGGCCGGGATGCACTACATCATGAACGTCGGCGACGCCTGGTTCGCCCAGGTCCCCCGTGCGGGTCACATCTTCATCAGGTCCGACAATATCCATGACACCGGAACCCGCTGCACCGCCTGCCACGCCTCCAGCTTCTCGACCGAGGCCAACCTGGCGGCCCACCGCAATGGTTACCCGATCCGCTCGAAATCGGACTTTCAGTACGTGATCGACCGGATCGCCAACTCGATGACGCCGCTGTACGGTGACGACGGCCTCTACTGGCAGCGGTTCATCGCGACCCCGCTTCAGGCCCAGGGCGAGCAGGGAGGAATCCTGGCCGACTTCGAGCGCGAGGTGTCAGGCCGGCAGAGCCCGATCGTCGAGCGGTTCGGTCCGTTCCTCAAGGCCGCCTGGGAAAGCCGCCGCGACCTGCCTCCGGACGAGCTGAATGCCGTCATTCCCATGGACAGCAAGTTTGGATTCGCCTGGCGCGACCGGCGGGTCTTGACCGAGATCGCGCAGCGGACCGGGGACGCCCCCTACTCCCTGGCCGCGGCCAATATCGCCCGAATTCTAGGCGAACGGGCAGCCGACAAGCGAATCGAGACGCTTCAGGACCGGATCCACCGGCTCTATGCCTGGTGGCTGATCGACCGGAACCAGTTTGCCGACAAGATCAAGCGTGAGACCGGCGCCCTGCTCGCGCTCCAGAACCCCGATGGCGGCTGGCACGAGAGCGACGCCCACCCCGGCCCGAGCGCCGTGTACACGACCGGGCAGCTCGTCTACACGTTGCTCGAGATCGGCTTGCCCCGCGACCATCCGGCCGTGGCCCGGGCGCTGCGTTACCTGCTGGCTGAGCAGCAAGATTTCGGCGGCTGGCTCCAGACCACGACGCATGAAAACTTCCGCACGCCGATGCGCGAGACGCGGTATGCGGTCATGGCACTGGCCCGGGCGTACCCTCGAGACGGGACGGGGACGCCGTTGACGTCGTGGGGCAACCGTGACGACGGTTCGGCCCGGCTTCCTCGCACCGATTCCCTCGTGCACGCTGTCGACGACCTCGAGAACCTCTGGGACGTGCCCACGGGCGATCGACCGCGATTCGCCAGTGAGATCGTCCGACTGCTCGCCGATCCCGAGCCACTCGCGCGCGCCGCGGCCGCGGCCTGTCTGGGACGGCTGGGACGACCCGAAGCGGTGTCGCCCCTTGTGCGCTCTCTGGGCGATCCCTCCAAGATCGTCTGGCGATCCGCGGCCTGGGCCCTGAGGCGACTGGGCAATCAGGGAATCGGCATCGATGCGATCAGGAGGGCTCTGGACGATCCGGATCCGCGCGTGCGCCGGGGTGCGACCCGGATCTTCGCCTACCAGTTT